>JAJFTT010000036.1 GCA_021372785.1 Negativicutes bacterium
CACGACGCTCTTCCGATCTAGGCGAAAGAATAGCAGAAATCGGAGCGGGACTGCTGGTTTTCTTGGGTGTCGGTAAAGAAGATGACAGCGCTGACTGCCGCTATTTGGCTGAAAAAATCGTCCATCTGCGCATTTTTGAAGATGAACAGCAAAAAATGAACCGATCTCTCAGGCAGACCGGCGGTCAAATCTTATTGGTCTCCCAATTCACGCTCTTTGCTGATACCAGAAAGGGCCGGCGGCCGGGATTCAGCGACGCAGCGCCGCCGGAGCAGGCAGATCTGCTTTATCTCGAGACAGCGGCTTGCCTGCGTGCCGAGGGAATTGAGGTGCAGACCGGTCGCTTTCAGGCGCATATGCAGGTGACTTTATGCAATGACGGTCCGGTTACCTTGCTGATTGACAGTAAAAAACAGAGTTGAGGTGGTAAATGTGAATATCAAACGTTTTCGGGTCGGATCGCTTGCTTCCAATGCCTATCTGGTATCCAATCAACAGCGGCAGGCTTTTCTGGTGGATGCCGGCGGCGGTGCCCAAGAAATCCTGGCTGAGATCAGCGCAAACCGGTTGTCCTTACTCTACCTGATTAATACGCACGGGCATTACGATCATATCGCGGATGATGCCGTCATTGTGGCGGCAACCGGAGCACGACTCCTGATCCACCAACAAGACCTGCCTGCTCTGCAGGATGCGAAGCTGAACCTGGCAGGCTTGCTGGCTTCTCAATTTACGCCTGTGCCGAACGGGGAAGCTTTGATGGGGGGAGAACGCATCCCCTTTGGTGAAACAGAGATCCAGGTACTGCATACACCAGGACACACACCCGGTGGTATTTGTCTTTTGCTCGGCGAAGATGTTTTTAGCGGTGATACGCTGTTTGCCGGTTCGATTGGACGCAGTGATCTGAGCGGCGGAGATCGCGCTGCTCTGATGGCTTCCCTTCAGTATCTTCTTCGTCTGCTGCCGGATCAGGTTGTGGTCCATCCCGGGCACAATCGGGAGACAACGATCGGAGAGGAAAAGGCAACGAATCCATGGCTAAAAATGGCGATGTCTGTCAAATGAAACCATGGGGGCAACTGAACGGGGTACGTCCGGGTAAGATCGTGCACAAATTATGGCAGCAAGGCAAAACAGATGCGGAGATTTTACGCCATCTGCAGGAAAACGATCAGGTCAGCCCAGCCAAAAGTCTGCTGCTGCTGCGCGTCTGTCAGGAGGAAAGGCTTGCTTTTACAGCTAACTTTCCTGTGGAAAAGAAAATCGGTATTTATCTGGGCATCCCGTTCTGCCCCAGCCGCTGTGTTTATTGCTCCTTCGCTTCACATCCGATCGGCAAGGTGCAAGCCCTGGTTCAGCCATTTTGTGATCAGCTCCTGCGGGAAGTGGAAGCAACGGTCGATGCTTTTCCGGAAATGCGTCAGCGCACCGACCAAATTTACATCGGTGGCGGTACACCCGCTTGCCTGAGCGGGGAGCAGGTGGAAACGCTGCTGGATTGCCTGCAGCGAAATTTCCCCCGGGCAACGGAAATCACTTTTGAAGGCGGCAGACCGGAATTGATGACCGAAGCGCTGCTGCGGCGCTTACAGGGACGGGTCAGCCGGATCTGTATCAATCCGCAGTCGCTGCAAACCAAGACACTGCAGCGCATTGGCCGTTTTCATACGGCGCATCAAGTGGAACAAGCACTGAATACGGCGCGCCGCTTAGGTTTTTCCTGGATCAATATGGATTTGATTGCCGGGTTGCCGGCGGAAAGCCGAGCGGAATTCGACGAGGGCCTGCAGCAGATCCTGCAGTGGCGTCCGGAAAATATTACCATTCATGCCTTAGCCCTGAAACGAGCCTCCCGTCTGCATCAGGATCAGGCAATGCTGCGGCAATTGGATCATCAGGTTACAGCCGGAATGATTGATGACTCGCAAAATCTGCTTGCCAGGCACGGTTATTTGGCGTATTATTTATACCGGCAGCGGGATATTCTGGCCGGTGCGGAGAATATCGGTTATACGCTGCCGGGGTTTGCCTCCCATTATAATATCCTGATGATTGCGGAACGCATGAATATCATCGGATTTGGAGTAGGCGCCGCTTCCAAATTTATGCTGCAGCAAGCAGGCGAGCGAAAGCCTTATCGTGTCGCCAATCCAAAAGATGTTTATATTTATTTACAGCGCGGGGAAGAGAATGCCGTCAAGAAATTCGCTTTCCTGGAAAAAATACTGAGAGGTGATCAGCTTGATGATTAATGCCCCACGCGGAACCATGGATATTCTGCCGAAAGACAGTCGGGTTTGGCGCTATGTGGAAGGCGTTTTTGCCGATGTTTGCGATGCGTTTGGTTATGGAGAACTGCGCCTGCCAATTTTTGAACATAGTGAGCTCTATTTACGTGGTGTCGGTGAGACCACCGACATCGTCCAAAAAGAAATGTATACTTTCAGTGACCGCGGGTTACGCTCTCTCACCCTGCGCCCGGAAGGAACAGCCGGAGTGGTACGCGCTTTTTTGGAGAACAAGCTGCAAAATGAACCGCTGCCGGCGAAACTCTATTATAACGGACCGATGTTCCGTTATGAGCGACCGGAAGCAGGCCGTTTCCGACAATTCAGCCAACTGGGCATTGAAGCCATCGGCAGTCATGATCCGGCTATGGATGCCGAAATTATCGCGCTGACCATGGAATTTTATCGCCGCCTGGGGATTGAGAAGGCGGATTTGGTGATCAACAGTGTCGGTTGTAGCAAATGCCGGCCGCTCCATCGCCGGGCCTTAATTGACAGTCTCAGCAGCCGTCGGCAGGAACTCTGTACCGATTGTCAAAACCGTCTGGAGAAGAATCCGCTGCGGCTGTTCGACTGCAAAAATGAACATTGTCAGGAGATCCTGGCTGCCGCTCCCAGAATTACCGATTATTTGTGTGATGACTGCAGGCAGCATTTGGAAACGCTGCAAGCCTATCTGCAGGCGTACGGTCTCGCGTATCGCATTGATACCAATCTGGTACGTGGTTTGGATTATTATACGCGAACCGTCTTTGAAGTCTATTACCCGGACAGAAGCGTGCTCAGTTCTGCCATCGGAGCCGGCGGACGCTATAACGGCTTAGTGGAAGAATTGGGCGGCAGTGCTTTGCCGGGTGTGGGGGTTGCTTTGGGCGTCGATCGGGCGATCATGGTTCTGCAGGCCGCCAAAACAAATCCTGTAGTCCAGCCGCCTCTGCAGGTTTTTTTTGCCGCCATCGGTCAGGCGGCGCATCTGCTCGCCACCGAACTGATGGCCGAGCTGCGAAAGAATGGCATTTATTGCGATCAGGATTATCTCAACCGCGGCTTAAAAGCGCAAATGAAATATGCCGACAAGCTCGGCGCCAAAAACGTGGCCATCCTGGGAGAAGAGGAATTGAGTCGTGGGATCTTTGTCTTGCGTGATATGGCAACGAAAGAGCAGACGGAAATGAGCAAAGCAGAGCTGCTGACCCGCTTCCTGGCGAAACAGGAAAAATAGGTCTTGCTTCACTCCGCGCTCTATGATACAATTAAAGTAGTTCCTGCGGTGTTCGATCGGATGATTCGTTTTGAGCCAACATCAAAACATAGGAGTTCTATATTTGCTCTAAGTCATGATACTCTTTTCCAAGAGGACTCAGCTTTTGGCGTGCGAACACCACCCTGCCGTCAAAGCAGGTTCAAATAGTCATCCAAAACGGCATTGCGGGAATAAAAAACGGCGTAACAGCCGTTTTTTATTATCTCATTTGAGAAAGGAATATCTGGTTCGGGAGTCGAAATACAGCTTTGATTAATGAGTTGGGAGGTAATTTCATGAAGATGCTTGATTTCCGCAGTGATACGATCACCAAACCCAGTCTGGCGATGCGAGCCGCAATGGCTGCCGCCGAGGTGGGTGACGATGTGTATGGGGAAGACCCCACCATCAACAAATTGGAAGAACTGGCAGCTGAAATGACCGGGTTTGAAGCCGCTCTTTTTGTCACCAGCGGTACTCAGGGCAATTTATTGGCTTTGCTCAGTCATTGCCGTTCCGGCGACGAAGTCATTCTGGAAGAAGACAGTCATATTTTTGTTAACGAAGTGGGCGGCATGGCAGCCTTGGGCGGCATCCAGGCAAAAACGCTGCGCGGACCGCTTTCAGCACAGGGTGCGCTGGATCCGGCTGCTGTGGAGGCCGCCATCCGGGCGGATAATATCCATTATCCCGTAACAACCTTAGTTTGTTTGGAAAATACCCATAACAAAGGCGGCGGCGCCGCTTCTACCCCGGCTCAGATGCAGGCAGTGGCCAAGGTTGCCCACGCGCACGGTATGCATATTCATCTGGATGGCGCGCGCGCCTTCAATGCCGCCGTGGCGCAGCAGATCACGATTAAAACCCTTTTGCAGGGTTTGGATTCTGCTCAGCTCTGTTTGTCCAAAGGCTTAGGCGCTCCGGTCGGATCGGTGTTGGTGGGAGAGCGTGATTTCATCAGGCGAGCCAGGAAATGGCGTAAAATGGTCGGCGGCGGCATGCGTCAGGCCGGCGTGATTGCCGCGGCCGGTTTGTATGCTTTGCAGTATAATATTCCGCAGCTGAGTGTAGATCATGCCCATGCCGCTTTGCTGGCCGATGCACTGGATCAAGTCAAAGGGCTGCAAGTGGTCAGACCGAATATCATGACCAACCTGGTCGTGGTGAATACGGAAGCTTCCGGTAAAAAAGGTACGGAATGGGTGGCGGTGATGGCCGGGAAAGGCATTAAAATTGGCGCTAACGGCCCTTACAGCATCCGTTTTGCGACGCATCTGGATCTCTCTCATGCGGATATCAAAGAAGCCGTCGAGCGGATTGATAGCATTGAATAGGAGGAATTGAGGTTATGCTGGCATTTATCAATGCAGAAATCTGGACAGCGGCGCACGGAAAACTTAAAAACGCCAAAATCCTGCTGCAGGACGGGAAAATCAGTGCGATTGGTCAGGATATTGTCATTCCGGCGGCGGCAACCGTGATTGACGCAGAGGGGAAGATCATCACGCCCGGTTTGATTGATACGCACAGCCATGTTGGTGTGATGGAAGAATCAATCGGCTGGGCCGGTGACGATGTCAACGAGTGCAGCGATCCCAATACGGCGCAGGTCAGAGCCTTAGACGGAATCAATCCTTATGATCAGGGTTTTACAGATTGTCTGGCCGGCGGTGTCACGACGGTGCAGGTGGGACCTGGTTCCGGCAACGTCATCGGCGGCGAAATGGTGGTCTTAAAGACTGCCGGCAGCGTGGTGGATCAAATGGTGATCAAGCAATTATCCGGTATGAAGGCCGCTTTGGGTGAAAATCCCAAGAATGTTTATGGCGGTCAAAAAAAGATGCCTTCCACCCGCATGGGGTCCGCGGCGGTACTGCGTACGGCTTTGCTGGAGGCCAGGAATTATCTGCTGAAAAAGGAAACCGGTAAGGAACAGGCCTTCGATATGCGCAAGGAAAATCTGAGCAAGGTTTTAACGCGTGAAATTCCTTTGCGAATACATGCGCATCGAGCCGACGATATTATGACCGCCCTGCGCATCGGCGAGGAATTCCAAATTGAAATTTCTTTGGAACACTGCACAGAGGGAGATAAAGTGGCGGAACTGATTGCCGCCAGGGGGATTTATGCCGCAGTCGGTCCGACCATGAGCGCAAAATCAAAAGTCGAGTTAAAGAATATGGGTTATCACACGCCCGTGGCTTTGGCCAAAGCCGGCGTAGCTTTTTCCATCATTTCGGATCATCCGATTATCCCGGAAAAATATCTGCATATTTCCGCGGGACTGGCCGTTCGCGAAGGTTTGGATGAAGAAATTGCCTTCCAAGCCATCACCGAAATTCCGGCGAAAATGTTGGGTCTGTCCGATCGGATCGGGTCTCTGGAAGTCGGCAAAGATGCCGATTTGGTTGTCTGGAGCGAAGATCCCTTTGAGCTGATGGCGCAGGTCTGCTATACCGTGATTAACGGAACGATCGTCTGGCAGGGAGGGGAATAAGATGCTGGCTATCATCAATGCTAACTTATATCCGATTTCCACGAGTAAGATGACTGGCGCTACCATGCTGGTGGAGAACGGCAAAATCATCGCAGTCGGTCAGAATATTGCCATCCCAAATGACGCGGAACGGATCGATGCCGCCACTTGCACGATTCTGCCCGGCTGGGTCGATGCGCATACCCACGTCGGTCTCTGGGGGGAAGCCGAAGGTCATGCCAGTTACGACGGCAATGAGAGTTCTTCTCCCATCACACCGCAGGTGCGCGGGCTGGACGCCGTCAATCCGGCGCACCACAGTTTTGCCGACGCCAGAAGCATTGGCACTACGACCGTGCAAACCGGTCCCGGTTCCGGCAACATCCTGGGCGGTGAAATGCTGACCATCAAGACGGCCGGCAATGTGATCGATCAGATGGTATTAAGGGCTCCCAGCGGTATTAAATCGGCTTTGGGTGAAAATCCCAAACGCTTCCACGGTCAGGTCATGAAGCGGATGCCTTCCACCCGGATGGGTTCTGCCGCCATGCTGCGCGAGTATCTGATCAAAGGCCGCGAGTATATGGCGAAACTCAAAGAGGGCAAGGCGGATTTTGATTTGGGCTTAGAGAATATCGCGAAAGTTCTGCGCCTGGAATTGCCGCTGCGCGTGCATGCGCACCGTGCCGATGACATTGTTACCGCCACCCGCATTGCCGCCGAATTCCAGATTCAAATTTCCATCGAGCATTGCACAGAAGGTCACCTGATTGCCGATTATTTGGCGGAAAAAGGGTTTCCCGCCTGTGTGGGACCAACGCTTGCTCACCGCTCTAAAGTTGAAACACAAAACTTGAGTTTTACCACACCGGCTATCCTGCATGCAGCCGGCGTGAAAATTGCTTTGATCACCGATCATCCCTTTGTGCCGATTCCCTTCTATAATGTGGTAGGCGCTTTGGCAACCGCCAATGGTTTACCGGAAGCGGCCGCCCTGCGGGCGATGACCTTGTCGCCGGCGGAGATTCTCGGTGTGCAGGCGCGGGTTGGTTCCCTCGAAGCGGGAAAGGATGCCGATTTCGTCATTTGGTCCGGTCATCCATTTAAAACCCGCTCTCAGGTTCTGGCCACCTATATTGAAGGAAAGCGAGTCTATCAAAAAGAAGATTCGTTTCCTGCATAACGATTTTTAACGGTTTACAAAGAGCAGGAATTTGGCATTGATTGGCCGATTCCTGTTTTTTTGTTGCTTTTCATCCGGAAAAATGATATGATTTGGAACAAAGAAACTCCGAAGGGAGAGAATAGCGTGGCTTTTCAGACTTTTGATCAACTGATCCGCTTTGCCCTGGAAAGACAGACCCAAAAGACGGTCGCAGCGGTTTGTCCGGATGATCCGGCTACGCTGCAGGCGCTTTTTGACTGCCAACAGCAAGGGTTGCTGCGCGTACTTTTCGTTGGTGAGCAAGAGAAAATCCGCCGTCTTTGGCTTGCTCTGGGCGGAAAAACCGCCGAAATTGAGATCATCGACACCGCGGACAAAACGCTGGCGGCCGAGAGAGCGGTCGCGGAAATCCGGGCCGGCCGGGCTGATTTTCTGATGAAGGGAAATCTCGAGACTGCGGTTTTATTGAAAGCCGTTGTAGACAAAGCAAAAGGTTTGCGCAGCGGTCAACTGATTTCGCATCTGGCCTTTTTACAAATTCCGGGTTATCCTAAATTAATCGTTTTAACCGACAGCGGGATGGTGCTGAAACCGGATCTCAGCCAAAAAAAAGCCATCCTGCTCAATGCGGTGCTGACACTGCAGTCTTTGGGTTATCCCTGTCCCAAAGTGGGGATTTTAGCGGCGGTAGAAAAAGTCAATCCGTCCATGCCGGAAACGCTCGACGCGGCTGCCCTGACCGCCATGAACCGCAGCGGGGAACTGCCGGGCTGCTGGGTGGAGGGACCGATCTCCTATGATTTGCTGATCAGCCGGGAAATCGCCGAAAAAAAAGGCTACAGCAGCCCGATTGTAGGGGATGCGGATATTATGCTGGTCAGTGATATGACCAGCGGTAATCTGTTGGGCAAAGCGCTGACCGTTTCCGCTCACGCCGAAATGGCCGGTTTGATTGTGGGGGCAAGCGTGCCGATCGCCCTGACTTCCCGCGGCTCACACCGGACAGAAAAGCGAAACTCTCTGATTTTAGCGGCTATTTGCTGCTGAGGAGGCTTTATGCAGACCATCTTAGTGCTCAATCCCGGTTCCACTTCCACCAAAGTGGCGTTGTTTCAGGATAAAAACAAACAGTATGAATGTAATTTGCAGCATGCAGCCGCTGTTTTAAAGCAATTTCCCCAGATTAACGATCAGATCGAACTGCGCAAAGCGGCAATCTTGGCTTATCTGCAGGAGATTGGTTTTAATACCAAAACTTTGACTGCGATCGCTGCCCGCGGCGGAGTCATCGGTCAATTGGAGAGCGGCGCTTATCGGATCGATGCCGCCCTGGTCCGGGCATCGCGTCTTTCCCCGGCGCCGCACGCCTCCAATTTGGCGCCGATCATCGCTTACGAATTAGCGGAACAATGGCAGCGGCCGGCTTATATCTATGATCCTGTCTGCGGCTGCGGTATACCGGAGCCGCTTTACACGATTTCCGGTATCAAAGAACTGCCCAGACTGTTCCTGTCCCACGTTTTGAACAGCAGAGCGGTTTGCTTTGAATATGCGGACCGGGCGGGACTGGATATCCTGCGCAGCAGCTTTATCGTGACCCATCTGGGCGGCGGCATCACCAGCAACCTGATTCGCAATGGTAAAATCCTGGATCTGGTGGCAGACGACGAAGGCAGCTTCTCGCCGGAACGTTCCGGCGGAGTACCCTGCCGCGCTTTGGTCAAACTATGTTATTCCGGCCGCTATACGGAAAGCGAAATGCAGACACTGCTGAAAGGCAAAGGCGGTTTGGTCGATTATCTCGGCAGCAATGATTTTATCGAAGTGGAAAAGAGAGCCTATGCCGAGGGAGATGAACAAGCTTTGCTGCTGATCCAGGCGCTGGCACTGCAGGTTGCCAAGGGTATCGGGTCGTTGGCGACCGTGGTCAACGGTGCCGTGGATGCGATCCTGCTGACGGGCGGCTTAGCGCATTCCGACAGGCTCTGCAGTCTGATCACACAGAGAATCCGCTTTTTGGCTCCCGTTGCCGTACTGGCCGGTTCACGTGAAATGGAAGCATTGGCTTTCGGTGTGCTGCGGGTTTTAAACGGGGAAGAAGCGGCACATACCTTTCCGGGAAAATGAAAGCGGCTGAAAACCAATCAACGGGTTTTTTAAGAGGAAAGAACGGAGAAGGAGACGGAAGCATGGATCTGTTTGATTTGGCGGCTGCGGACGACAATCGGCGCAGCGAACCGCTTGCTTCGCGTATGCGGCCGCGGACTTTAGATGAAATCATCGGGCAGGAAGCAATCATCGGCAAAGGGACCCAACTGCGCCGCGCGATCGAGGCGGATCGCATCGGCTCGATTATCTTCTACGGACCGCCCGGCAGTGGCAAAACGACCATAGCCCGTCTGATTGCTCATTATACCAAGGCGGAATTTCATTCGCTCAGCGCAGTTTCTGCCGGAGTTGCCGATGTAAAAAAAGTAATCGCCGACGCTGCGGATTTGCGAAAAATGTATCGCAAAAAAACCATTCTCTTTGTTGATGAGATTCATCGCTTCAACAAAGCGCAGCAGGATGCTTTGCTCTCGGCGGTGGAAGAGGGGATCATTGGCCTGATCGGCGCTACCACAGCCAATCCTTTTTTTGATGTCAATTCGGCACTCCTGAGCCGGGCGAGAATTTATAAATTGGAGCCTCTGACTGCGGCAAGCCTGGAAAGTATTTTGCGCCGGGCGATCACTGACAAAGAACGCGGTCTGGGCGAATTGCCTCTGGAAATCGAAGCGGAAGCGATGCGGCATCTGATCAACAGCGCCAACGGCGATGCCCGCAAAGCGCTCAATGGGTTGGAGTTGGCAGCGCTGACGACACCGCCGGGCGAGAACGGCAAAATCCAACTGACCCTGGAAATCATTGCGGAAGCGATGCAGAGCAAAGCCTTGCGTTATGATAAGGACGGCGATCAGCATTATGATATCATTTCGGCTTTTATCAAATCGATGCGCGGCAGTGATCCGGATGCCGCCTTGTTTTGGCTGGCTGCCATGCTGGCAGCGGGGGAGAGCCCTCGGTTTATCGCCCGGCGCGTGGTAATCTGCGCCAGCGAAGATGTCGGCAACGCCGACCCCATGGCTTTGTTGGTAGCCACTGCCGCGGCGCAGGCGGTAGAATTGATCGGCCTGCCGGAAGCGCGCATTAATCTGGCGCAGGCGGTTTCTTATGTCGCAGCCGCTGCCAAAAGCAACGCTTCGTACAAAGCCTATGAAGCAGCCGCTGCCGCAGTCGAACAGGCGGATAACATTGAAGTACCGCCGCACCTGCGCGACGCCAGTTATCAGGGGGCAATTTCGTTCGGACATGGCCAAGGTTATCAGTATGCGCATGATTATCCGGAGCATTTTGTCAAACAACAATACTTACCGACAGCGCTGCAGGGGTCCAGTTTCTATCAGCCGACGGAAAACGGTCAGGAAGCCAAGATCAAAGAACGATTGCGGCGGCTTTGGAGAGATCGTTATGACTCTTGAGTATTATGTGCCAGACCATCCCGCCAGCGTAAAAATCGCCGTGGGTCTTTGCCGCTTTTATGGCAATGCGGCCGAGGTGGAGAAAGAAGAGGAGATCAGAACTTTCCTGGAAGAGATGAAAAAGAAATATCCGGGTGCCTCGCATCATTGCTGGGCCTACCGGCTCGGCTATGACAGCAAAAGCACGTTTCGTTACAGCGACGACGGCGAGCCGTCCCAAACGGCGGGTGCTCCGATTCTGACAGCCATCGACCACCTCAAACTGACCAATACGATGGTCATCGTCACGCGTTATTACGGCGGTGTCAAGCAGGGGGTTGGCGGCCTGATCCGGGCTTACCATGCGGCGGCGGCCGGCGTGTTGCAGGAAGCCGGCAGAAAAACCGTAACAATCCTGACCGAGATCCGGATACCCTGCCGGTATGATCAGATCGGCTGGGTGACAAGGGAATTGCAAGCCATCCAGGCTGTCATTGTTGAGACGGAGTATCAACTGGAAGTGTTGGTGCGGGCAAAAATTCGTCCGGTGGACCTGGCACGATTCTCGGCGCGTCTGTTTGATTTGTCCGGTGGCAGCATTCGCGTAATAAAAGCAGAGGAAGAAGCAGAGTGATGAAAAAACAACGGGTGCTGATGGCAATGAGCGGCGGCGTGGACAGTTCCTTAGCCGCTTGTTTGTTGCAGGAGCAGGGTTATGCAGTGATCGGGGTGACGATCCGCAATTGGACACCGCCCGGATGGGAAGAATTAACCGCTGATCTTGGCGGTTGCTGTTCCCTTTCCGCGGTGGAGGATGCCAGACGAGTGGCTTTTCAGTTGCAGATTCCTTTTTATGTGCTGAATTTCGCCGAGAGTTTTGAAAACGAAGTGGTTAAACCTTTTGTTGCAGCCTATCTGGCGGGGGAAACACCGAATCCTTGTGTGCTCTGCAATAAAACCATGCGTTTCGGCTTGCTTTATCAGAAGGCGAGAGAATTGCAAGCCGATTTTGTTGCTACGGGTCATTATGCTCGCGTGTGTTATGCCGCAGGGCGTTATCACTTGCTGAAAGGGATCGATGTCCAAAAAGATCAAAGTTATATGCTATACAGCGCAACGCAGCAGGCACTGGCTATGACGCTATATCCGCTCGGCACTTACAACAAGCAGCAGACCAGACAAATGGCGCGCGAAAGAGGTTTGGCCGTGGCGGAAAAACCGGACAGTCAGGATATCTGCTTTATCCCGGACGGCAATATCGGTGGATTTCTTACAGCTTACCGGCCCGGTAATTACGCAGGAGAGATCGTATATCGTGACGGGCGGATTCTGGGCAGACATACAGGCTATCAGCAGTTTACCATCGGACAAAGAAAAGGGCTTGGTCTCGCCTGGCCGCAGCCGCTCTATGTACTGAAGATTGACGCCGTCAGCAAAAGGGTAATCGTTGCTGAAAAAGAATTTCTCTACAGCAGGAGCTTACTGGCCGATCAGCTGAATTGGATTGCCTTTGATGCACTGCAGGAACCCTTGCAGGCATCAGCAAAAATCCGTTACGCCGCAAAACCGGTGGACGTGCTGATCAAACCGTCTCCGGATGGAGGCTGTTTGGTGGAATTCAGAGAAGAACAGCAATCGATTACGCCCGGCCAGGCCATCGTATTTTACAAGGGCGACGAACTGCTCGGCGGCGGACGGATCCGCCAAATCATTTAAAAAACAAGGAGAGAAAATCACCATGCAATGCCAGACAATCGATTTTTGTGAAGATAACTTACGTACGGTGGCAGGCGCTGCCCAAACAGCGGAGAATATCAAAACGTCGCTGCAGAATACCCCGCTGCGTTTTTATACGCAAAGATGTATCAATGCCTGCCGGCCCTGTCACCGCAGCAGTTTAATCTTAAGATTAAACGATGAGCTGATCGAAGCCGGGACAAATGAGGAAATCATGGATAAAATACTAAAAAAAATCAGCCAAAGCGCTTGCGAAAACAGCTGAAATATGTTATATTCTTGATGCGCCAGAAAAAACATGCCGGAGTGGCGGAATGGCAGACGCACTTGACTCAAAATCAAGCGTATTTACGTACATGCCGGTTCAAGTCCGGCCTTCGGCACCAGAAAAGAACACACGCTTGTCTTTGAAGATAAGCGTGTGTTCTTTTCTGGTGTGTCCGCCCGCCGCGCATTATGTAGGCTGAAAGTCCAGCGGCGAACCGTGACCATTTGCCGCAAATGAGGCGGCAGATGCAGAGACAGCGGGGTTGAGACTCGTAGCATCGGAAAAAGCAGCGGTCACCTAAAATTACCGGCAATACAAAACAGTTTCTTCTGAGAAGAAAAGGAAGGATCACCATGGCATTTCTTGTGCAAAGTCTTCGCGTCCCTTTAGAGGAGCGCGGTCAGGTTCTGCCGCATTTGGCGGAACGCATCGGTTGTCCGATCAGCGAGATCGGGAACCTGCAGATCGTTCATGAGGCTATCGATGCCAGGCGCAACCAAATTACGTTTGTGTATCATCTCGAGTTTGAACTCCGGCAGCCGCAAAAATGGTTGTCCCGTTCGCACATTCCTCTGCTGCCGGCACCGCGGCGCGAATACATCACGCCGCAGCCCGGCAGCCTGAAACTGGCGCATGCGCCGGTGATTGTGGGAGCGGGTCCCGCCGGCTTATTTGCCGCCCTGCTTTTGGCGGAAAATGGCTATCAGCCGCTGTTATTGGAACGGGGAGGCCCGATTGAAGAACGCGTCAAAGCGGTTGAACAGTTCTGGCAGAGCGGCAGCCTTGATGTGCAAAGCAACGTGCAGTTCGGCGAGGGTGGAGCCGGTACCTTCTCAGACGGAAAACTGACGACGCAGATTCGCGATCCGCGCATTTATCGGGTTTTACAGCAGTTCGTAGCAGCCAGCGCACCGGCGGATATTCTTTACAGCCATAAGCCGCATATCGGGACGGACCGTCTGCGTCAAATCATGATCTGCATGCGGCAGCGAATTCTTGCCTTAGGCGGGCAGATCCATTTCTATTCCTGTTTGGATCGTCTGCTTCTGACAGACGATCGCCTGCGGGGAATCCGTCTGACTGACGGCAGGGAAATTGCCGCCGAAGTCCTGATCCTGGCCATCGGGCACAGTGCCAGAGATACCTTTGCCAATCTCTTTGCACAGGAACTGGCGATGGAAAGCAAGGCATTTTCCTTGGGCGTGCGCATCGAACACCTGCAAAGCTGGATTGACGCGGCGCAGTATGGCAGCTTTGCAGGACATCCCAAGCTTGACGCCGCCGATTACAAATTGGTCTACCATGCCAAGAACGGCAGAACCGTCTATAGTTTTTGTATGTGCCCCGGCGGGCAGGTGGTCGCCTCGGCCAGTGAGCCAGGTCATTTGGTCACCAACGGCATGAGTTACCATGCCAGAGACGGCAAAAACGCCAACAGCGGTTTGGTGGTGGCGGTTTCACCGCAGGATTTTGCTTCCTCTGACCCCTTGGCGGGGATGGAATTTCAAAGAAAATGGGAAGCGTTGGCTTTTGCTGCCGGCGGCTCGGCTTTTCGGGCGCCGCTGCAGCGTCTGGATGATTTCCTGCAGGGAACTGTGACAAAGGAACCGGTGGCAGTGCAGCCAACCTACCGCCCCGGCGTGAAAATTGCCGATCTGAATCGCTGTCTGCCGGGTTATGTCACGGAAGCCTTACGGGAAGCAATTCCGGCTTTGGCTCGCAAACTCAAAGGTTTTGATCAGCCGCAGGCCATTTTAACCGGTGTAGAGACGCGCAGCTCGTCACCTCTGCGTATTTTGCGGAAAGAAGACGGCGAGAGTTCCATCAAAGGACTGTATCCCGCCGGAGAAGGTGCGGGTTATGCCGGCGGGATCGTTTCTTCCGCCGTGGATGGTTTGCGTGCTGCCGAACAGATTATATTGCAGTATGCGGCGAGGTGACGAAGATGCAAAAGGAACGAAGCAGGACATACGATATCGCGATTTTGGGCGGCGGGGCGGCCGGGATGATGGCGGCGATTGCGGCGCACCGTGCGAATCCGCTGCTAAAAATTCTGATTTTAGAAAAGAACGACCAACTGGGCCGCAAATTACTGGCCACCGGCAACGGACGTTGTAATTTCAGCAATGCTGATCAATCGCTGCAGAATTATCGCAGCAACGATCCACAGATCGTCAGGCAAGTGCTGCAGAATTTCGGGTTGGAGCAGACACTGGACTTTTTTCAGCGGCTCGGTTTGTATTCGTATTGTGAGGAATCCCGTTATTATCCGCGCAGCAATCAGGGAAAAATCGTTCGTGAGCTTTTGAAAAATGAGATTGACAGTTATCCTCTAACGCAGCAGTTAAGCACGTCTGTGACTGAAATCGAGGTATTAACGCAAGGTTTCCGTTTGTCATCCTCAAACGGCCCGCTTGGCACGGCCCGCAAGCTGATCTTGTGCTGCGGCGGCGCAGCCGCGCCACAGTTGGGAACATCCGGTGATTTTTATGCCTGGCTGCGGCAAAACGGTCATCAAATCATCGAGCCGGTAGCGGCTCTAGTGCCGCTGCAATTAAAAATGGACCGTTTAAAAAAGTTAGCCGGTATCCGCTTTCAGGCTAAAGTCTCTTTGCTGGCAGACACTCAGACGGCAGCCCAGGCGACAGGAGAACTGCTTTGGACGAAGTATGGCATCTCCGGTATTCCAACACTTCAGATCAGCCGCTTCGCCGCTCGCGCACTGTCTGAACAGAAAAAAGTGGAGCTGCAATTGGATTTTTTACCGGAATTTGAGCCGCAGGCAGTACAGAATCTGGTATTCGACTGGCTGATGCAGGATGCCGCTCAGGTCACTGTCTCGCTGAGCGGTTTGCTGCACAGCGATCTGGCTGCTTATTTGGTTGGGAAAGTGGAACAGCAAATCGGTGTAATTCGCTTCCTGCATCCCGGACAAGCAGGTTATTTGGCAAGCTTGCTGAAAGGATATACGGTCGGCGTCAGCGGTTGCAAAGAGTGGTCGGATGCTCAGACCACCTGCGGCGGCGCTGTTTTAACGGAAGTGGAACCTGCTACGATGCAGTCAAAAAAACTGCGCAATTTGTTCCTGGCCGGCGAAGTCCTGGATGTGGATGGCAATTGCGGCGGTTATAATCTGCAATGGGCCTGGTCCTCCGGATTTTTGGCGGGCAGAGCAGCCGCCGGGGCTTGTCAGGAGCAGTGATTTCTGCGTAATCAAAAGCCTGAGTCAGTGTCTTTGCGACCGCTCCGTTTTCCGCTGGAGTTGTCGGCTTATGACACTGACTCAGGCTTTCCGTTATGCAGTTTTTTAATGTTATCATCCCATTTCCGTTCATTGTCGAGCTTTTTTAAGCTTAAGCTAGTTTTGTGAAAACCCTTTCGATACGCTCTAAGGCCCAATCGAGTTCCGGTTTGCTGATGATCAGAGGCGGGGTGAATCGGATGGTGGTGACATGAGTCTCCTTACAGAGCAGACCTTCCGCCATCAGCGCTTCACAATATTTACGGGCAGCGCCATATTCGGGCTTGATCTCCACTCCGATCATCAATCCTTTGCTGCGAATTTCTTTCACGGCAGGACAAACAATTGTTCTGAGCCTTTCGGAGAAATAATCACCCATTTCTGCAGCGCGAGCAGGCAGGTTCTCCTCAATTAAGACATCCAGAGAGGCGATGCCGATGGCCGCAGCCAGAGGATTGCCGCCGAAGGTGGAACCATGATCGCCGGGTGAAAAGACAGACATGATGGCGCGGTCGGCTAAAACCACTGAGATCGGATAGACGCCGCCACCCAGAGCTTTGGCTAAAATCAAGAGGTCCGGTTTAACGTTCTCATGTTCAAAACAGAACATCTTGCCGGTGCGGCCCAAGCCGACCTGAATTTCATCAAAAATCAGCAAAACATGATGCTGATCCGCGATCCGGCGGAGCTGCTGCAAATAGCCTTGCGGCGGTATTATCACGCCGCCTTCTCCCTGAATGGGTTCAACTAAAATAGCACAGGTGTTCTGATCGATCAACTGTTCGATCGCCTGGCTGTCACCATAGGGAGCGATGCGAAAACCGGGTGTAAAGGGACCGAAACCATCCTGATATTGTTCTTCGGTCGAGAAGGAGATCACGGTTATGGTACGGCCGTGAAAATTATTGGCGCAGACAATCAGATTGCCTTGATTCCTGGCAATTCCTTTGACTTTTTCTCCCCATTTGCGGGCGATTTTCAGAGCGGATTCCACCGCTTCGGAACCGGTATTCATGGGCAGCGCCTGTTCATAACCGGCCAGATCCGCAATCTTTTTCAAAAATAACCCCATTTGGTTATTGACAAAAGCGCGGGAAGTGATGGTGATTTTACCCATTTGATCGATCGCAGCTTTAATGATTTTGGGATGACAATGACCTTGATTGACAGCAGAATAGGAAGCCAGCATATCGAGATATTTTCTGCCTTCCGTATCCCATACCCAGCATCCCTGACCTCGTTCGATCACCACGGGCAGCGGATGATAGTTATGTGCCCCGTATTGATCTTCTAATTTTAAGTACTCCTGCATAGCATCCTTCCTTTCTTGCAATTTGAAACGGTTCCTTAATATAACTCGGTGTAATCAAATCAAACATGGAACCAATGCAAAGAATACTGTATAAAAATACTATGTTTTGATTTGATATACACGGATATTATATTATTCTATATCATATCAGTTTCGCTGCCGTTTGTCAAGACGGTGACTTCGGCCGATTCAAGCGAAGCGGTTATTGTGCTTTGGCGGCAAATGTGCTATGATGACGTTGTTATGACTCAGGCAAAAATAGAGGAGGAGTGTGTTGTTATGGACAGAAATACATTATTGAATGAAGGAATTCTGGCGAAGTTTCTCCGTTATGTGGAAATGGATTCGCAATCCCGTGATGGCAGTCTGACGGTACCCAGTTCTGACTGCCAGCTCAAATTAGCGGCGGTATTACAGGAGGAATTGCTTACTTTGGGATTAAAAGATGCGATGGTGGATGAGTTTGGCATTGTCACCGCCACGCTGCCGGCAACAGCGGGCAAAGAAAATACGCCGGCGATCGGATATTTAGCGCATATGGATACCGTTCCGGCTGTGCCTGCCAGCAATGTCAAACCACAAGTCATTCGTAATTATGACGGCGGCAAGATTGTGCTCGCTTCCGGTGACCTGATCGATCCGGATGTTTGCAAAGAATTGAAACTCGTAGTCGGACATGACCTGGTTACTTCCGATGGCAGTACTTTACTCGGTGCGGACGATAAGAGCGGCATTGCGGCGATTATGGAAGCACTTTGCCGTATGCTGAAAGAGGAAAGTCTGGTACATGGTCCTTTCAAAGTAGGATTTACCGTCGACGAAGAGATTGGTTCCGGCATTCAGCATTTTAATGTCAAACGCTTTGGGGCAGAAGCCGCTTATACCCTTGATGGTGGCATGATTGGCGATTATCAGGACGAAACCTTTAACGCTTACAATGTGAAAGTGAATATCAAAGGGCGCAGCAGTCATACCGGCAGCGCCAAAGGTGTGATGATCAATGCCATGCATCTGGCGGCCCAGCTCTGCGCTGCGATCCCGGCCAATATGCGTCCGGAAACCACCGATGGTTATGACGGTTTTGTGCATCCCAATACAATCAGCGGAACATTTGAAACCGTAACGATGAGCATGATCCTTCGTGATTTTAATGCGGAAGGTTTAAAGCGCAAAGTAGCTTGGCTGGAAGCGCAATGTGCGGCTTTGCAAGCTGCCTACCCAGGTTCTCTGGTGGAAATCGTGCACAGCGGCGGTTACCGCAATATGAATGAAGTGCTGAAAGACAAGAAAGAAATCGTCGAGATTGCCCGTACGGCCATGATCAATTGCCAGGTGGAACCGAAGAAATCGATCGTGCGCGGTGGTACCGACGGTTCTCAGTTGACCTTCATGGGTCTGCCGACGCCCAACCTGTTTTACGGCGGCTGCAATGCGCATTCCCGCACGGAATGGGCTTCGGTACAGTTTATGCAAAAAGCAGCCGATGTAATCGTGGAAATTGCCCGCTTATGGAGTATGCAATAGATGGTTAGTAAGCCGGAGCGCCTCGACAAGATCCTGGTGCATATGAATGTCGGTTCCCGCAGTGATATCAAAAAAATGGCGCGTCAGGGTATGATTGAAGTGAACGGTGAGATCGTCCGCGATAGCTCTCTGCATTTCAATGCGGAAGAAGTCATCATCAAAGTGGATGGCAAAGCAATCAAATATAGCCGCTTCGTCTACTGGCTGATGAATAAGCCGCAGGGTGTGATCACGGCAACCCGCGACGGACGTGAACGGACAGTCTGCAATCTGCTTAGCGAAGAAGATTTTTTATTTGAACCGTTTCCGATTGGACGTCTGGATCGAGACACGGAAGGCTTGCTGCTATTAACCAATGACGGGGAATTATCCCATTTTTTGCTATCACCGAAGTTCCATATAGCGAAAACCTATTACCTGGAGGTAAATGGTTTGTTGGACACTGCCGCCGTCGCTGCCTGTCAAGAGGGAATCAGGCTGGACGACGGTTATCGGACGCTGCCGTCTCAATTGAAAATCCTTACGGCTAGGCCAACAGCTTCCACAGCGGAGCTGACAATCCATGAAGGCAAATATCACCAGGTCAAACGGATGATGGAAGCTCTGGGTTGTAGAGTGACCTATCTGAAACGAATTTCCTTTGGACCGCTGCAACTGGATGCTACTCTGCCGTTGGGCGCTTACCGTCCTTTGCGTGAAGCGGAGATTGCCGCACTGCGTCAAGCGGTGCATTGGGACGAAAAATAGTCAGAGCGCAAAGCCATCCGAATGAAATGCTGAATCAAAAGCCTTCGGATGGCTTTTTCTGATTGAAAAAACATATTTCAAGCTCAGGTAAAAGATCGAGTGAGGTGTTTTCTTTTGCAGGAGGCAAATCTAGTGATCCATCCTTTGCAACCGATTTATAATCGGCAATCGAAGCTGCTGATTCTGGGAACGATGCCGTCGCCGGTTTCACGCCGGGTCATGTTTTACTATGGTCATCCTCAAAATCGTTTTTGGCCGGTGATGGCGGCGATTTGTGGGGAGACAGTACCGGAAGGAAATGAGAGCAGGAAGCGTTTTGCCCTGCGGCATGGTTTTGCCCTCTGGGATGTCCTGCAGAGCTGTATGATCCGCGGTGCGCAAGATACAACCATCCGCCGGCCGGTGGCCAATGATTTCAGCGAAATCTTACAGTCGAGTCAGATCAGCCGCATCTTTACGACCGGAATGCAGGCCACACGGCTTTATCAGAAGCTCTGTCTGCCGCAAACGGGTTTGCCGTCGGTTTATTTGCCTTCAACCAGCGCGGCAAACCGAGGCAGCTATCCCTGGCAGGATTTAGTGAATTATTATGCCAAAGAACTGCAGGGATTGTTACGATGAGTGATTGGATGCACATAAAACAGGTCCTGCAGTTGGCGGAGCCGGGATTGCTGACGGATTTTTGCTTTCCCAGGCGGGAATTGTTGGCCTGGTATGCCCAAAACGCCCGTGTTTTACCCTGGCGGCAGCAGCCGAGCGCTTACCATACCTGGATTTCAGAAATCATGCTGCAGCAAACGAGAGTGGAAGCCGTGATTCCCTATTATCTGCGTTTCCTCGAAGCATTGCCTGACCTTCCTGCTTTGGCTGCAGTCGAGCCGGAACGCCTGCTCAAATTATGGCAGGGTTTGGGTTATTATACGAGAGCGCGCAATCTGCAAAAGACAGCACAGCTGTTGCTGCAAAATGAGCAGGGCAAGCTGCCGGCTGCACCGGAAGAATTGAAGCAACTGCCTGGGATCGGAGAATATACGGCTGCTGCGATTGCTTCGATTGCTTATGGCGTGGCGGTTCCTGTTTTGGATGGCAATGTGCTGCGCGTGATGGCGAGATTATTGGCAGTTGAGGCGGAAATTGAAACGACTGCCGTTAAAAATGCGCTGCGGCAAATTGCGTTCGATTGGATCAGCAGGGAAGAGCCGGGTGATTATAACCAGGCGATGATGGATCTGGGGGCCACTGTTTGTCTGCCGAACGGGATTCCGCTCTGCGCTGCCTGTCCGCTGCAGGCCGTCTGTCTGGCTAAGCGCTTACAGCGCGGCGATCTGCCCAGACGCAGAGCCAAAACAGCGCGCCAAAAACAAATGCTGACGGTTTTAGTCATTCAAGCCGGAGAACAATTCCTCTTGCAGCAGCGCAGCCAGAAAGGACTTTTAGCCGGTTTATGGGAATTCCCCAATTTCCCCGGTCATCTTGAGAAAGATGAGATTTGGCAGCTGCTAGAGGATCGGCAAAGCCAAGCGCTCGGGCTGGAAGCGCTGCCGTCCGGCTATCATCTTTTTACGCATATCGAATGGGAAATGTCGGCCTGGAAAATCCGGGTCAGCAGCCAAAAGGGAGCATGGCCAGGTGTCTGGGCCACAAGAGAGGAAATCACCAACCATTATGCCATTCCCAATGCTTTTGCTTTTCTGCTGCAGCCGTTATTGCAGCAAACAGAAGAAAAATGTTGATCACAGCGGTCTTGCCCGTGTCATAACGCCATCACAATCAAGTTTCAGCAGAGAACGCTTTTGCGTGCAGAGAGGCAAGGGGCTCTCTGCAAAAAGAGAGTGGAGACGGAGATCACAGCGAATAATACCTTAAAAATGCCGTGAATTCCTATTCTCCCAACTTCTCAAAATACTAATTTTGAGAAGTTGGGAGAATAGGCAGCAAGTTTGCTTCCCGTATTCTCAGCTTCCTAACTGATTGAGACTTGACTATCAATTCCTTTCTTTTATCCTTTCTTTTTTCTTACCGCTTATTTCATCTTCTTCATATTTCAATTTTCAATCTACGTGGTGTCGGTGAGACTAGCGATATCGTCCAAAAAATAATGTAAACCTTCAGTGACCGCGGGTTACGCTCTCTCACCCTGCGCCCGGAAGAAACTGCCGGTGTGGTATGCGCTTTTTTGGAGAACAAGCTGCAGAATGAACCGCTGCCGGCTAAACATTATTATAACTGACCGATGTTTCTGTTACGCTGTCTCTGATACTGAAAGTAATCGCTGCCTGATTCAATCATCTGTTTCAGATATACTAAGCAACTCTTTGCTAAAATATTGAAAATACACCTCAATTTAAGAAAACTACGATGAATAAACCATATAATGGCAATCTATACAACGATAATTAAGGAAATATTTCGTTGAGCATACGATAATTGAAAATATTTCTTTGAAACCTGTTGACGAATCGAACTGATTTATAGTATAATGGCTTGCGTTGGGGTAAAAACTTGCCTCGAACTTATTTATAGGGGAGTAGCTCAATTGGTAGAGTACCGGTCTCCAAAACCGTAGGTTGCGGGTTCGAGTCCCTCCTCCCCTGCCAAAAAATATCGTCACAATGGATACAACTCTGTATCATTGTGACGATATTTTTTATAGGAACTTTTTTTTTCACTCTCGGTAGTCGTTAACAAAACCGGCAAGTGCATCTTAGGTATACCAAACAATTTGAAATGCCTTGCTGACTGGTTTTTCAAGGCTATAACCGCTCATCAGTATTTTTCGACTCCGCATTTTCCAATACCACGGATCAAAGTAAATGGTTTCTCGCACGAGATCATGGCTCCTTTGTCGATCGATTGTTTTGACACCTGCACACGCTGACAGGCAAAAGATTCGCGCAGGCCGGACTTTGCGGCATCTTTAAGCAAGAGACGAGTCTTTGCATTGCTGCGCCATACCACACCGAGTAGGGATCGCCGGACAAGGTAGTAGGAATAGCAGCGATTCCGATCATAGTTATTGCGGTTTGTTTGTATTTCTGATTCTGGCTTTTTGATCGGCCCGATTGAGTGTCAGACCAAAGGCGATGCCGCTGATCAAACCAATGGTCAAGCCATAAGCAAGGCGATCAAAAGCAATACCGAGATAGAGACCGCCGGCAAAACCCAGCAAAAGATAAATCGGCAGCCAGGTGAATTTTGGTTTTTCCAATTCGAAGCGCAACCTTTCCTCCCCTGCGCCGATCTGCCGAAAATGATTCTTTGCCAATACTTCTTGCGCCGCCGTGTTTTGCACTGAAGTCTCGGCCTGCACGTAAAAACAATCTGCATGACGAAACGCCCAAGCGCAGAGTTCTTCCAGCGCTTCTGTCCTATAGCCTTGATTCTGACAGGCAGCGCCTAGATCATAATCGATTTCGACTTCATGATTGTCATTGGGAGGGCCCATAAAGCGGGCGCTGCCGAGGATAAGACCGGATTGTTGCAAACAGATCTTCCAATTGGTATACCACAGGTACTGGTCTTGATGATCCCGCATGCCTTGCAGCATGGCACGATAAGCTTCGTTTTTGTTGCAATCATCCGTCGCTGCGATTAATTGATCCATTTCTTCCTCTGTATATGCCGATATGATCAGCCGTTTGCTGGTGACTTTATCGATGAAATACATGAATCTAACCTTTCCGCCTTATGTTTGCTCACTTTTTCGAAAAACAATTTCGCGTTCCGAATGATGCAGCAGTCGCTGAATATTACCTTGGTGCATCAGCCAGATCAGAACAGTCAGACAGCCGGCAAAGAGCAAATCAGGCCAAGCGGCAGAACTCGCAAAGAGCATCAGAGGCCAAAGCAGCGACATCACCAGCGATCCCAGGGAAACATAGCGGGTCAACCAAACTACGACTACCAGGATGACCAACGATAGGATACAAATCCGGGGGAAAAACAGCAGGATCAGGGTTGTAGAGACTGCAACACCTTTGCCGCCTTTAAAGTGTAAGAAAACCGGCCAGTTATGCCCGCAAATTGCCGCCAATCCGCTGATATAAAAGGCGCTTTGCGGTGCATTCAGATAAAAAGGCAGTGCAAGAGCCAGTAAGGTTTTCAGGATATCAAAGAGCAGAGAGATCAAAGCTCCTTTTACGCCTAAGGTGCGCAGCGCGTTGGTAGCTCCCACATTGCCGCTGCCGTATTTTCGGATATCAATGTTCTGCGTCACGCGGGCAATCAGATAGGCCGAGGGGATGGAACCGCAAAGGTAAGCGTAAACTGCAAAATAAAGCAAAGATAATTTATCCATTCAAAATCGCCGTTTCTATCATGTATTTGAAATCGTTAAAGCTTAGGTTTGGCAGGATTTTGAGCGGCTTCTTGAGCGGCTTTTTGAGCGGCTTCCTGCTTTATTTCCTCTGCCACTTGGTGCAAAGCCGCTTCGCTGGCCGTATCAGTGACTTTTTTTTGTTTTTTCAGGAATTGGTTCGATACTTTATCCACTAATCCGGGCATTATGTCAATCAAACGGTCCAAACTGGTATTGGCTTTTTGATTCTGGACTTGCAGCATGGTTACCTGGTCTCCATTGACAACCAAAAAGGCGATCGGACAGATTTTGGCACCAGCCCCGGCCCCTAAACCGCCGCCCGCTTTGGCGGCATCCTCCGCTTGTTTATCGTTGCCTCCGGAACCGAAGCCGAATGTAATATTGACTACCGGTAAAATTGTGATAGCGCCGATTTCAATCGGCTCCCCTATAACCGTTTCCGAAGTGACAAGATTTTTCAAATCTCCAATTAGTGTGGCAAGATATTCCTTTTGTTGCATAATCGTCCATCCTTTCTTTTCTTTGTTTTCCCTTTTCTTGAATTCGCTGAGTCTTCTGAAAACTGCCGCCGCCAAATTCATTCGAAACGAAAAAATTAAAGCTTGTCTGCTTTGTAAAGTTTATAAACCTGAATCAGAGGCCGCCTCAAATCCTTGTCCAGTAAAAGATGCAGTAAGATTTCTGTGATGGATATTCTGCACTTCAGTGTTAGATTGAGGTCGCAGGTGCTGTCGGTGAAGACAGGCTCTACGGTAAAATAACAAAACGGCAAAAAAGGCAGTAGTGTATAACACGCGGAAAACAAAAAAGCGGTGTCTGCCGGATCCGCTAAGCCGAATTGCCCTTGCAGTTGCAGTGGTCTGATGTGCAGCAACCGAAAGAATTTAAGCAGGAAGGTGAAAAAAAGATCTTTATATTGCATGCCCAAGCGAAGATAATCCATAATCTCTTGAAATTTACTGCCCAAAGAGGAGTTGGGAGCTTCTGCTTCTGATTCTGCTTCCGTTGCTGCTGTTTCGCTTTTTGTTTCGCTGTCTAGCCTGTCTGAGTGTGGCCGATCGGCAGCTGCAGGTTTTGCCGGTTCGTTTCGAAAAACAGCTGCGGCGCCGTTGTGTGCCGCGGGTTCCGGCTCTCCCGGAATGGTTTTTACTTTCGTTCTTCTGCTCTTCCTTTTTTTTGCGGAGACCGTTCTCTGAGGTCTGGCGGTTTTTGTACCCCACAATTGATTTTCAATCAAACGGGTGAGATCAAGCAGCCAAGCCCAGCGAAGCTGGAGCTGATAGTCGAATTTTTCCGCAGAAAAAGAACAGGAAGCTGTAATATGAAAAGGCAATGCTAAAATGAGCAGGATGAAAAGCAGAAGGTAGAAAAGAATAATGAGCAAAATACAGACGATTCTCCCTACCAACCAAAATAGCCAAATGGTACTCTTCAGGCAAAGAGCAATAAACAGCACGCTGCCGATTATTTTCAGTGGCAACCATAGAAGCTTATTGATACTCTTCACCTCACTTTCACCGACCGGGAATGGAATGGTGGCTTTTTGGCTTATCTTCTGCAACCTCTTGGTGTGATTGCCGTTATAGCCGGCAAAGCCGGTTTCTTTACAGCGTTTGCTGTAATCTCGGTGCCGTTGCTGCTGTTATTTCGGCAAAAAGCAAAGCCGCCGCCTTCCCCGCGCATTGGTGTTGTCTTTCCGGCATCCCGCAGGAACCAATGCGCTTCAATCGGGGAGATTTCCTGGTTTTACTCAGCGCTATGTGCTTTGCTGTTCAGATCATCCTGATTTCCAGAATGAATTCCAACGCCAATGCTGTTTGTATCGCTACCATTCAATTTGCTGTGGTCGGCTTGTTTTCCTTCTTATTTGCTTTTTTTCTGGAGAAAGTACCCGTTTGGGTAAATATTCCTCATGCTTGCCGGGCCGTTCTGATTTTTTTGGCCGTTTTCGCCACGGCGTTTGCTTTCATTGTTCAAGTTTTGACGCCAAAAAGCGATGACAGCCGGGCAACCGGCCACAATCATGACCGTTGAGCCGGCTTTTTCTGCCGGAATCGTTTCGCTGTTTTTACAGAAAAAATGACTTTGCCTGAGCTCTGCGGTGGCGTCTTGATTATTGTGTAGCTGTGCATCCGTCCATTTTACCGTGGGCCGGAAGCAAAATGCGTCGAAAAGAGTGCGGCAGATAAGTAGGGCAAAGCCTTGCCTGGCTTGTCCCCAATCGGTGAAATGCCGCGGTAACCGATCGGGGCTGACCGGACTTTATAATTCTATACCATTCTGCTGCAGTAATTTTCTGGCGCTTTCCAGTGAATCCACACCGGTGGGATTTTTGATCGGGGCAAATTCCTTCTCCCGCTCAACTTCAAAGGACAGACAATTCTCCATGAGATGGATCATATCCAACACAAGCAATTCAAATTTGTAGCCATTCGGCTGTTTCGGTTCAATGCAGATACCATTCTCATCCAGATAAGGTATTTTCTTTTCTACGATATGCAGTGGCAATTGCTGGTCTGAAATCGCTTCCAGTTTTTCTAGTTGGAAAAGATAGTTCAAAATCACACCCCAATTGTAGAGCAAATCGCCTTTTGCGTCTCTGGAATGGATCAATTCTTCCGTCAATTCATAATATTCAACAATGGAAGGTTTATCATCTTCCAGGCATAACACGCCAACATGCTCCTGCGGTTCTGTTTTTTTCACAACTTTGGCGGCGCAAAAGCATTGCTGCTGCACAGTTGCACCGATAAACACCGGGTCAGCAATGCGCTGCAAGGGATTATCAACGGAAAAGATATTCAGCCATTTCACGCCTTGCTGCTTCATTTGCCGTACCAAACCGGCCTTCTGCAGAGAAGTAAACCAACCGCCATTGCCGTTCGGCGATAGCGAAATTTCGTCCGGTTTTTCCAAATAGATCTTGCCGTCGTAGGCGACGGACGGCGCCATTTCCTGCTGAAAGAAGAAAACATATTCTTTCTGATAGCCAAAATAGTTCTGCTCCGCCAGAAATTCCATCGTATCCTGATGGTTCTTTTCGCTGGTCATAATATAAAGCGGCAGCCAGGCAGCAGCCTCTTGCACAACTTCCAGCAAATTTCCGATCAGAAGCTGAAATAAATAGAGGGTTCGATCGATACCGACATTCAGCATTCCTTTTGGTTTTTCGAAACCCAAACGGGTTCCCTGCCCGCCCGCCAGCAGAATGGCAGCTACTTGATGCTGTCGGATGGCTGTAAGGCCGAGTTCACGATAAACCTCTTTGTTGGCGGCAATTTCAGCTATTGTTAAGGCGTTCAGCGGAGCTAACTTCCCTTTGACGCTTTTTGCCTGCCTGTTTTGGAGCAGATCCAACAGTGAAAAATCGATGCGCTCGATTTGTGAGAGGAGATGCTCCTGCTGGGATGCGGTTAAGTCATCATAAAATTTTAAAAGATGCAGTTGATCATATTGGCTCAATTTATCGATTATACTTTGCGCTACCATTGTGCAATTCAGCTCCTTTTTCTTGCCAGCTTTTGTGGCTTCGCTTGATTTTTTTCAATTATAACAGATTCCTCTGAGAGTTCCAAGCATATTTTTACGCATACCGGTCTCCTTATAACAAGCATACTCTCTGTTGGATATAGGAGAAAGCAGGATTGCAGCATTCAGATGTAAAAAGAGCTGACCATCCCTATTTCCAAAAAACCTCTTGCCGGTTGATGAGGAATGATCAAGAAGAAAAGTTTTAAAAAATACCTGGCAGCAGATAGGACAGCCAAAAACCGCTGATAAACGAAGCGGCATTCGCTGTTAAGGCATATAGGACGGGACTGCCTGGCAATAAACCATGCTTTCGCTGATAATATCTGAAGAGAAAGCAATAAGCGGTTGCTTCAATAGCGAAAACAAAGACTCCCAGGAATACGAAAGCGAGTAAAAAAGCGACATGCCCCCAATGATAATGGACCAAATTGAGCAGCAGATTCAAACTGGTCTGAGTCAGCAAGCTCGTCAGAAGAAGAATACGCAAATGAAGCTTTGTCTGATAATGAAATAGAAACGCTATCCCGATTTTAACCAGTATCGTGATGCTTATTCTGAGCAGCAATGACAAAAATTCCGATTGAAAATCATAATCTTTTTCTGCCCGGATGGTTAAATTCGCAGCAGCCGCTTCGCCGGCAGAATTGGCGACAGTCGCTCGGTAATAACTTTCAAAAGCATAACGCTCATAAGGTTCACTGACAGCAAAAGTATTCGATGCCGGCAAATAAATCAGGATCTTGAAAACTGTCGGCGGGTAGTAACTCCATTGAAAGGACTCATTATTGCTGCATTTGCCAAAGTACTGCAGAAAATAAAAGCCATCCTGATCGCGATAGTGCAAGAAACGTTGATAGATATCATAATTCAGATTTCCTGGTCTGTAATATGCTTTTGTATACTGATCGGTCAGTGCGCTGTAGGGCCCGGTTGTGTCTGTTTGGGAGAGTAAGGTAACGTAATAATCAACATTTTCCAGTCCGCTGAACCGGATCACAACGGAAGATTTTTGGCCGACATCCGCGTATGCGATACCCGAGAGCAATACACTGCAAAAGAGCAGAATAAGCAGCAGCGCGCAGATTGGCAGACAGCGTTTTTTCAATTCACCTCTCCCCTCTCTCCGTCGGAATTTTTTATCGTCTGCACTGAGATTATAACATAACCAGGGCCCGAAGGAAATTCAGCAGCCAAAAAAACAGATCAAGTTTTCAAATTGATCGGCTCTTTGTGACAGAATCACAGAATGCTGATCTTTAAACTGCTATCATCAACAAAATAAACCAATCTGTGGAGGAATATGATAGGATGAAAAAAACTTTGACATTGCTCTTCCTGCTGCTTCTTGCTGTCTTGCTTGTCTCCTGCGGCGTCTCTGCAACCGGCTCCGGCGCAGGGTATCAGAAAATTAGCGCGCAAAGCGCTAAGGCACGCATCGACAGCCAGGATGAGCTGACGATTGTTGACGTTCGTACGGAAGAGGAGTTTCTGGTAAAACATATTGAAAACGCCATCCTGATTCCGAATGAAACGATTACGACCGAAAAGCCCGCTCTCTTACCGGATTTGGATGCGGAAATTCTCATCTATTGCCGGTCTGGCAATCGCAGCGCACAGGCTGCGAAAAAGTTAGTAAAATTGGGATATCGCAAAATATACGATCTCGGCGGCATCAACGACTGGCCTTATGCTACAGTAAGTGAGTTAAAAAGCAGCACACCTTAGTTAACAAAAAAACCACCTTCCGCCGGCAGTCGTTAACGGGAGGTGTTTTGCTGTTCCGGTTATCAAATTAAACGCTCGGACCCGACAGGCGGCATGAAGTTTCTTTTCACTGTAAACCAGGAGACAGGATTCATCGCGGTTTACGCCTTATCTTTGAATTTCCAATCTCTAAACGGGATTCTGAATTTGATTCATTTTCCAGTAATAGCCGTGTTTGGCCAGCAGCTGCTCATGCGTACCGCTTTCCACAATGCCGCCCTCCTCGATGACAAGAATGAGATTCGCATGCCGAATGGTAGACAAGCGATGTGCGACGGCAACAATGGTGCGTGATCCAGCCAACTGGTTGACCGCTTCTTGAATCTTCCGTTCGGTTTCCAAATCGACCGACGCAGTTGCTTCATCGAGAATAACAATCGGAGAATTGCGTAAAATGGCGCGCGCTATGGCAACGCGTTGCTTTTGGCCGACAGACAAGCGTATCCCTCGTTCGCCGACTTCGCTATCATACTGTGCCGGCATCGTCAGGATGTCTTCATGAATGTAAGCTGCTTTGGAGGCTGCGATAATCTCCTCCCGCGTCGCCTCGGGGCGGGCATAACGAATGTTTTCCAGGATCGTTCCGCTAAAGAGAAAAGTTTCCTGCAAAACCGGCGAGATATTGCTGCGTAAACTGGCTTTGGTCATTGTCCGGATGTCAATGCCGTCAATCCGAATAACACCGGAATCCGGCTCATAAAAGCGAGGAATGAGCTGCGTCAGGGTGGTTTTACCGACTCCGGTTGGACCAACCAAAGCTACCATTTGTCCCGGTTCACAGTGAAAAGTTATATGGCGCAGGACCGGCAGATCCTGCTGATAACTAAAACTGACATCCTCAAAATCCAGCCTGCCTTTGAGGGCGCCAGCATCGATAGCACCTTCCTGTTCTTCGATTTTAACCGGTGTGTCCAGAATCAACATGACCCGTTCCGCACCTGCCAAGGCTTGCTGTGCGTTTTCTAATAGCTGTGAGAGACCGCTGACCGGCGCATAGAATAAGGATAAATATAAGAGAAAGGCTACGATATCTGAAACTGAGAGTTGTGCGCGAAAAGCCAATACCCCACCTGCTCCAACCACGATCACCATACCAACGGAAGAGAGGAATTCGACAAAAGGATGGAATACGGCGCCCGCTTTCAGCGCCAGCAGCATAGTATTCACTTGGGCAAATATTTTTTCCTGCATGCGGTTCGATTCATCATTTTCGCGGACAAAAGATTGAATTTCATGCATACCGGCCAGGTTGTCCTGCAGTTTTGCATTCAGTTCTCCGACTGCTCTTTGAGAGTTCTGGAAATAGGGCCGCACTTTTTTGGCAAAAATGATCCCGGAAAAAACAATAAATGGAATAGGAATGCAAGTCAATGCAGCCAAGCGCCAGTTGATAGTCAGCAGAATGCTTAAAACACCGAAAAAAGTAACGAGATTGATCAGCATTTCCGGAATGATATGAGCATACAGCAATTCAAATTCGCGGGTGTCGTTGACCACACGGCTCATTAAGTCACCGGTCTGTTGATCTGTAAAGAAGCCAAGATCCAGGCTTTGCAGTTTATTATAGATTTTTGTGCGCAGATCACCCACCAAAAGCCAGGCGGCTTTGTGTGCCTGATAGTTGCTTAAAAAGCGAAACAAAATGCGTAACAGATAGAGCAGCAAGAGTTCCAAAGTAAGAATTTTGATTTGATTCAGGTCGGCTTGTGTCATACCGCTGCCGACGAATCCGGTCATGCCGGACAACAGTCTCGGCGCGGTTAGGTTGATCAGGGTCAGGGACAATGCCGAGATAATTGCAGCCGCATAAAGCCGTTTGTAGCGAAAGGCATCACGGGAAAATTTAATAATCAGCTTCATGGACCCTGCGCCTCCTCTCTCAGAAAGATATTCGCCCAAAGCTGAAGCCGGGTTATTCTTTCCTGTTCGCTCAGTGCTGTCATCGCTTTTGCTTCCGACCTGATTTCAGCGGGCCATTTTGTCTCCACGGGAGTTTTTCCCTACTCCGTCCGATAAAGCGCAGCAGCACGTCGTTCATTTGACAATTTCTCCCGCAAGACCTGCTTCTTCCGGACCAGGGATAGGATCAATTTTTTTGAAAAAAGGCGGAGCTGCAGTGCAAAAGCAGCAGGAGCTGAAAGCTGACAAGTTGAGCCAGGCAATACCTTTCTTCGCCATCGGTCATTGAGCATGGGTATCTATTGAATAAGTATGACATACTATCTCACAATGTCAAGCTGCTTTCAAGCAAACTCGGTTCGCTTTCTGACAGACTATCTTTTGTTTCCAAGCATAAATATTTCTTTTGAAAAGACACACTTTTGCCACAATTCTTTGTTATGATAGGACTGCAGTGAATTCCGGTGTGCATGATAGCGCGCGGAAAATCCAGAAAATCTTCACTGCAAAAAAGGAGGTTTTACAAATGAAAAAAACGACCCGGATTTTGCTGGTCATAACGATGATCCTGGCTGTCAGCAGCGGAGCTTTCTTCGTTTTTGCAGCTTCCAGTTACTCCACACCGGCTGAAATCGTTGCAGGTTTGACCGGACGGAGTTTGGAGAGTGTGATCGCGGAGCATGAGGCAACCGGTGAGAATTACGGTCAGATTGCCGCAGCTGCCGGTCTGCGCGATGAATTCATCAGTGAGATGGCTTTGCTTCGCCAAGATAAAATTGCCGCCAAAGTAGCTTCGGGAGAGATTACCCAGGCGCAAGCCGACGAAATCCTCAGCCTGCTTGCCGCTCGTCGAGTGCTGGGCAATGGTTTGGCTGCCAGAATCAGCCAAAAGTTAGGCTTGGGTCGCGGTATGATGAATGGCTTTGGTCAAAATATCGAAGTTCTCAAAGAGAAGATCGCTGCAAAAGTAGCCTCCGGCGATTTAACCCAAAACCAGGCTGATCAAATTCTTGCTTTGATTGCAGACCGCCAGGCGAATTTCGCAGACGGCAATCCGGGAACAGCGAATCGCTGGCGAATGGGTATGCGAGCCGATTTACGTCAGAAGATCGCCAATTTCCAGAACAACAAAACCAATCGTTAAGCTTCAATGGAAGCGCCTCTACCGGTAAGAACCCCTGTGCCTGAATTATCAGCAGGCATAGGGGTTTTTCATGGTCATCTGAACAACTTGGCTTTCACGTTTGATCATTTTTGCCGTATACAGTGACATAATCTTTTCGAAAAGATAAATAAACATAGTCATTGATCTTGCACTGGCTGGCAGTGGAATTGCCCAATGTAGGCACCATCAGGTTTCCCCTGCCAACAAAACCAGATATCTGGAACGAAACCCCAAATATTCTTTTTGCAGGATCCTACCAGGTATCTCGTTTTCGGAAAAAACGAGATACCTGGGCGCAGCAGCAAAACTTCCTTGTCTTTGCCGGCGGATTCCTTGCCTAAAATTTGAGCGATTCTCTGCTGACCATAAAAAATTCGCCCGGCCCACAAAGTCAGCCACAAATTCATTGATCGGCTGTTGGTAAACAGCAGCAGGAGCAGCCGTTTGCCAAATGCCTTCCCGAACCATTACGCAGATACGAAATCCGCAATACTCATCGTTTCTTCAGCGGCAAATTATTGAGCTTTTTCTATTTAAAGGCTGTCTGGGAAATCATTCCTGAACTGATGCACTAGATTTTCCTGCCAATCAGAGGTTGCTTGCAAACGGCCAAAGAAGAATCTGAGATTCTTGGGTTCTTCGACAAATTCCAGCCCTCCCACCAGGTGACGATTCTGGTGCAGCCAGGCAATGCGATCGATCGCATATTTAATCTGCGATAAGGTAAATACCCGTCTGGGTACGGCTAATCTCAATAATTCCATGGTCGAAAGTGTTTCGTTCCCTGCCGGGTCACGCTGTTCAGACATCGTGCCGCGTTCCATACCGCGCACTCCGCCGGCCAGATAGAGAGCCGCCGCTAAAGCGCCCGCCGGATATTCCTGCTGCGGTATCTGATCGACAAAAGCCATGGCATCCAAATGACAGCCCAATCCGCCGGCCGGTGTCACTACCGGCACACCGCGTTTTACCAATTCATCTGTCATAAAAGCGATAAATTGCGGACCCTGGCTGATCACGTCTTCTTCCATGGTTTCATCCAAACCCACGGTCAGTGCTTCCATTTCCCGCACGGACATACCGCCGTAGGTCAGGAATCCTTCGTATAAAGTAATCAGCTCGCGCATTTTCAAATAGAGCTTTCGATCGTGCATGCAAATACCGCCGCCTTTGGCAAAACCTAATTTGCGCGCCGAGAAATAGGTAATATCACAAAGTGAAGAAATCGCCAATGTGATTTCCCGGATGCTCATCGATTTGCACTGCTCTTCCCTTTCTTTCATGAAATGCAGATTATCGGCAAGTAAGCTGGCATCGAGCACCAGGAGAATCTGATGTTTGGCGCAGACTTTATTAACCTCCTGCAGATTGGCCAGGGAAAACGGCTGACCGCCGATCAGGTTCGTCCCTGCTTCCATGCGGACAAATGCGATTTTCTCACTGCCATGCCGAGCAATGCAATTCTCCAGTTTTTCGATATCCATGTTGCCTTTGAATAATTCCTGGCTGGTCACCTTGGTACCGCGGTCAGAGAGCAGTTCTTCAACCGAGCCGCCATTCAGCGTAATATGAGCTTTGGTCGTCGTGAAATGATAGTTCATCGGTGTGATCATACCAGGTTTGACGAAGACTTGCGCCAGGATATTTTCACAGGCCCGGCCCTGATGCGCAGGCAAGAAAAACTCTGTCCCGAAAATCCGGCGGATTTTTTCTTCCAGGCGCACATATGTTTCACTGCCGGCATAACTGTCGTCAGCCACCATCATGGCGCCTAATTGACGATCACTCATGGCATTGACACCGCTGTCGGTCAGCATATCCAAGAAGACATCGCGGTTATTCAAAAGGAACGTATTGTTGCCGGCTTTTTTAATGCAAAGCAGGCGCTCCTCAATCGGCAGCAACTGCAGTTTCTGTACGATGCGGACCTTATGCATCTCCAAGGGGATTTGTTCTCCACTGAAAAATTGAATGTTTGACATGAAATTAGCCCTCCTTATTTTTTTGATTGATTCTTACACGGATGAACTTGCAATCATTGTAGCCGGGTTCCATTTCATCATCCCTCTCATCAGAAATTAAAAAAAACCCGTCCTTTGTGTATCAAACAATACACAAAGGACGGAGAGTTTTCCGTGTTACCACCTTAATTTTTTTGACATTTCACAATGCCAATCTTATCAAGTATCAGCCGAAAGGCGAATACTCTAGCACGATAACGGATGCAGAGTTCCGGCTTAACCTACTAAGGGCAGCACCCCGTTCAGCAAGCAGCTCGGAAGATGTATTCGGAATACCATTCCTTGCCCCTCTCACCTGCCGGTAGCTCTCTGTAAGGAATTCTCGTATTCGTACTGGTTCTTCGTCAAAGCCATTTACAATTTTCATCATAGTAACATTTCGTGAGAGCTTCTGTCAAGCGTTATTTTCTTTCGAATCACTCTTTCGAATCGCTTTCTTGCGGTTTCATCATACCGGAGTATCCCGTCTACCTTAGCGCAGGGAAATGATACGCATTGACCGCAATCATGCTTCGCCCAGAAGCTGGAGGCGGTACTGCTTCATTAAATATCGGAGCAGACATCATCAGAATTACACGAACTATTCGTTATTCCGATGATCTCCGGTGATCGCGAATTCTACCCATTCGGCAATATTAACCGAATGATCACCGATCCGTTCAAAATACTTGGCGATCATCAGCAAATCGAGGGCTTGCCCTCCCTTTTCGGGTGCAATTGTGATGATACCAATCAGCTCTCTCTTGATGGTATCGAATAACTCGTCCACGATATCATCCATTTGCATGACTTCCAGTGCAAGCGCCAAATCTCTTTTGACAAACGCATCAATGCTTTTATTCACCATTTTTATGGTTTCCGCAGCCATCATCGGTAAATGCTCGATTTTTTTGATATAGGGCTCATCCGCCAGGTAAACAATGATTTCGGAGATATCCCTGGCTTGGTCGCCGATTCGTTCCATGTCGGTTATCATTTTTAAGGCGGCTGAAATAAAGCGCAGATCTCTGGCTACCGGTTGTTGCTGTAATAAGAGTTTCAGACAAAGATTCTCAATATGGCGCTCCTTTTCATTGATTTCCACTTCGAAAGAAATTGCCTTGTTCGCTTCCTCAACATTCTTCTGCAGCAACGCGATCGATGTGGTTTGAATTGCATTTTCAATCAGTAATCCCATTTCAATCAGCTCGGTATTCAATAGATCCAATTGTTCGTCAAATTTTGTTCGCATTTGATAAGCCTCCTCTTTCGTTGATTTATTGATTCATCGTTCTCCGTGCGCAAACATCTTTTCATCACCACAGTGGGTTTAGCCAAATCTTCCGGTAATATAATCACTTGTGCGCTGATCTTTCGGATTGGCAAAAACTTCTTCGGTCTGGCCGTGTTCAATCAGGTTTCCCATCAGCATGAAGGCGACCCTGTCCGCAATGCGTGCTGCCTGCTGAACGGTATGAGGCGCAATGATAATGGTATAGTGCTCTTTCAGCTGTCTTAAAGAGTCCTCGATTTTTGAGGTTGAGACCGGATCCAGGGCAGAACAAGGTCTGTCCAGCAAGATGATCTCCGGTTCCAGCGCCAGGACACGAGCAATACAGAGACGCTGCTGTTGCCCGCCGGATAACCTGGTTGCCGGTGTATGCAGCCGATCCTTTACTTCATCCCAGAGCGCCGCCAGACGAAGCGACTTTTCCGCTTTCTCAGCCAAAATCGTGTTGCTCTTCAGTCCGAGCATCCGCGGACCCAGGACGATATTGTCAAAGACGGACATCGGAAGCGGCGTAGGTACATCGAAGACCATGCCCACTTTACGCCGTAATTCGGTAACATTGATCTCGGGAGAGAAAATACTGTTGCCATCAATCAGAATTTCACCTGTCCTGTGCGCATTGAGGTTCAAATCGCTGAGCCGATTGAGTGTACGGAGCAGTGTCGTAATGCCGCTGTTTGCCGGCCCAAAAACTGCCAGAATTTCATTTGCCGGGATCTCCAAACTGAAATTGCGGATCGCCTGATTTGTCTGATAATAGAAATTTAAATCCTTAATTGCTATTTTGGCCTGTTGACTCATTTTTCACCTCTTAACGGCCTTTCGATACGAAACGATCGACCAGCATGTTGAATACGACATTGATGAGAAAGATCAGAATGATTAAGAGCGCTGCGGTAGCGTAGGCATTTTTCATGGATAAACCTTCTCGTGCCAGAATGTAAAAATGAACCGCCATCGTCCGGGTCGGTGAAAAGAGTGAAGTTGGCATGCGCAAGGCAGAGCCGGCCGTTAAACTGACAGCGGCGGTTTCAGACACACAGCGACCAATGCTCAAAATGATGCCATTGGCGATTCCCGGTAAAGCAGATGGAATGACCGTCTGGGTTATGGTTTGCCATTTGCTGGCTCCCAAAGAAAACCCAACTTCCCGATAAAGATTTGGCACTGTACGAATGGCTTCCTCCGAGGTTCGAATGATGGTCGGTAAAATCATGATTGCCATGGTCAGACCACCCGAGAGGATCGACCATCCCATATGAAGATAAGTTACAAAAAAGATAAAACCAAAAAGTCCGAAAACAATCGAAGGAATTCCGGCCAGTGATTCCGCACTGAAACGAATCACCTGCGTCATTTTATTTTCACGCGTATACTCGGTCAGGTAAATTGCCGTGCCGATGCCGAAGGGGGTGGCGATCAGGACAGCGACGGCGGTTACCAATAACGTGCCGACAATGGGGGAGGAAATACCGCCGGAGCGTCCCATATTGCGGGGAATTTCCGTTAAAAACTGCCAGCTGAGGGCCGGTAAGCCCTTAAGAAGAATATCGCCGATGATCGCAAGAAGAACCACGATGACGAGAAGGGCGGCTGACCAGATGACAAATTTGGCTATTTTTTGACTGGTTCGCGGATTAATCTTCATACTGTCTCATTTCTTTCTTGTAATATATTGCGCGCTGGCATTCATAATCATGATGATGATAAAGAGCACAATACCGGTGGCGAAAAGGGCCTGTTGATGCTCGCCCGCCGCGTAACCCATCTCAATACCAATGTTGGTCGTCAAAGTTCGAGCCGGATCCAGAATCGATTGAGGAATGGCGACAGCATTTCCCAACACCATAATCACAGCCATCGTTTCACCAATGGCGCGGCCGAGCCCTAGAATCACAGCTGCGACCACCCCGGATTTGGCTGCCGGCAGTAATAGATAATAGATTGTTTGCCAATGCGTCAAACCCAAAGCAAATGCGCCTTCGCGATATTGCTGCGGTAAGGCAAGCAAAGAGACTTCCGAGATGCTGATGATTGTCGGCAGGATCATAATCGCCAGGATAATAGAACCAGCCAAAATACTCAAACCCGGACCTCCTAAATAATTACGGATCAGTGGCACAATGAACAGGACACCCCAAAAGCCAAAGACGACCGAAGGAATCCCGGCCAGCAATTGAATCGCCGGTCTGAACAGAGTTCTGACCACGGCAGGGGCAAATTCAGTTAAAAAAATACTACAGCAGATGGCAATCGGAACTCCCAAAACAGCGGCACCCAAAGTAACGGAAACGGAACCGACAATCATGGGAAAAATACCATAGGCTCCTTGACTGGGAGCCCATTTCATACCGAAAACGAAATTGATCACGCCGACCTTGGCGATGATTGGTAACCCATGCATCAAGATAAAAACAGTAATCAGTGCCAAAACAGAAAGAGCCGAAAGAGCAATCAACAGGAAGATGCGTTCCGATAGGTTTTCTTTAAATTTCTTCATTTTGTTGTCCCTTCTGTTGGGGGAATGAGCCCTTCACTGTTCAGAATGGTCTGCCCTTGCGGCGAGAGCGTGAAATCGATGAATTGTTTGGCAATTCCGCTTGGGCTTTTGCTGCAAATGAATAAAAATGGTCTGGTCAGGTTATAGCTGCCATTAAGAACGTTTTCTTTGGTGGCTGCGATTCCTTCCAGCTGAAGAGCTTTGACTGCCTGATTGACCAACCCTAAGGAAATATAACCAATTGCATTGGGATCATCTTTCACCAGCTGCAGCACCGCTCCATTGGAATCCTGCACGATTGCTCTGGGAGTGATTTCGGTTTTACCCATCACCAATTCTGTAAAGGCACTTCTTGTTCCGGACCCTTCCTCTCGTGTGATGACATGAATCTTAGCGGCAGCACCGCCCAGCCGGCTCCAATCTTGACTGGCACCAGCATAAATATCACGCAGCTGATCCAACGTCAGATTCTCTACCGGATTAGCCGGGTTGACAATAACAGCCAAGCCATCGCGGGCTATTTCCACAAACCAGAGGCTTTTTTCCTCCGATTTTAAAGCCCGGGAAGACATACCGATGCCGGCGGTACCGGATTGCGCAGCGTTGATTCCGGCTGAGGAACCACCACCCTGAATATCAATTTCAGCCTCGGGATAGAGGATCATATATTCCTCGGCTAAAATCTCCGCATACGGCTGTACGGAAGTGGAACCGGCTAAAATAATGCCACTTGCGGCAGTCTTGTTGCAGGCAGCCGTCAGACAAACGCTCAGCAGCAAGAGAAGGACAGCGAGCATGCTGCGTATTCTTTTCTTTGGTTTTAAATTAACTGTCGTCAATCTCATAATTTACCTATGAAGATCAAACAGCAAGTCTTTTCTGTCAAGACTGTTCTTTGTTTGATTTACTCCTCTCCTTTAAAAATCAAAAAAGATATCCGCCAAAGCGGAGCAATTCAAAACCCAAATTCCTGAACACGGTGTGCTTGAATTTTCTTTAACCGAAACGACCTGTGATATAATCTTCGGTGCGTTTGTCTTTGGGAGCGGAAAACAGCTGGGCAGTTGCTGCATACTCAACCAGAATTCCCGCCTTATCCTGATCCATCAGCATAAAGGCAGACATATCAGAGACGCGGGCAGCTTGTTCCATATTATGAGTCACAATCACAATGGTATAATCGCGTGCCAATTCCTGCATGAGATCTTCAATCTTCATGGTGGACTCCGGATCCAGCGCACTGCAGGATTCATCCATCAGAATCACTTCGGGTTCCACAGCCAACGCCCGCGCGATACAGAGGCGCTGTTGCTGACCGGGAGCAAGCTCGAAGGCGGAGTGTTTTAAATTGTCTTTCACTTCCTGCCAAAGGGCTACTTGACGCAAACTTCGTTCCACTATTTCAGCCAACTCAGCCGGACGATTGATGCCATGGTGTTTCGGACCAAAAGCAACGTTATCAAAAACGGACATGGGAAAAGGATTTGGTTTTTGAAAAACCATACCTACTTTTTTCCTTAACGCTACCACATCCGTATTTTTTTCATAAATAGAAGTGCCATCCAGACGGACGATTCCTTCTACCCGGACTCCCGGAATCAGGTCATTCATGCGATTGAAGAGACGCAGCAGTGAAGATTTGCCGCAGCCTGACGGACCAATGATCGCTGTGATGGAACAGCTTGCAATCGCTATCGTCACATCTTTTAAAGCATGAAAAGCGCCATAATAAAGATTAACCGCTTCGGTAGACAATTTAGTGGATTGTTTGTTTAAAATTAGATCGTCCATATGTTACCCTCGCGTAAAACTGATTTAAGATAAACACATTATAGCAAAAAAAACTGATAAAGTCTAGAGAAACAAACGATTGCCTTTCTTCAGAACTTTCAAAAAAAACAAATGCGGGCGCTGATCCTCGCTTTGCTGTCTGCTTTTTTGTCTGATACTAAGCTTTGAACAAAGCACATACTTTTAAACGGTAAAGAACCGAAAGCAGGCTCCTTACCGTTTTTGATAATTGTTTGCCTGACACCCGTAAGCAGAAACTCCGGGATGGCAAACTTCGCGGGAATCTCAGTCTCCGGAAAGGGCAAGTGACATAAAACAGCATTCTGATGATACGATTCTATCACTAATAAAGGTGAAGCAGCGTTAAAGTTACACCGCTAAAAAGCATCCAGGGCTTCACCGATTTTTTGCCGGTCCAAAGAGAATAAATTGCTGCAACACAACCGAGAAACAAAATACTGACCAGCCAACTGCTCTGCAGACGAAGCGGTGTAAATCCAAAATTGCTGATATAAAGCAGCAGTTTGGAAAGAGCGGTAATGGAAAAAAGAATGCTTTCGCACAGCAGCAATGTGGACATCAGGCGCAAAGCGCGATGTTGACGAATATCGCGGTCACTGCTCAGGGCAACAAGCAAGAGCAAAATAAAATTCAAAGCCAATATCCCGCAGAGTTCAAAAAACCCTTGCCGTGCATATTGAGCAACTGTAAAATCGGCCGGCAAGCGATGCAGAAAAGCGCCAAATAAATAGGAGCCCTGAATCAGAAAAAAAGAAAGATAGAGCAGTAAAAAAGCAGCTAAAATAAACATCCAGATTTTTGCCGGTATCTTACGGAACGATTCGATAGTCTTCAGGATGAATACTTTTTGTTCCTGCAAGTGTTCTGTTTCTTCTCGTTGCATGCCAATGACCAGGCTGTACAAATAGGCGCCGATTGGCAGACTGATCAGAAAACGCAGCAGAAGCTCACCGAAATGATTGATTTGAAAAAAGCGCAGAAAATTGCCGAATAAATGATCAAAAAAAGGATCCGCTGCCGAAAGCAGTGTAACAGCCAGATAGAAAAGCAAGAGCGATAATATGAAAACAATCAATATTCCGCCTTTCAGTGCGGCCGACCCTCTGCTTTTTATTTTATCATTCACCACTGACCAGATAATGTGCCAACGCAGAAAAAACCGCCGAAACGGAAACAGAATGAGACCGTTGAACAGGTCGATCGCAGCAAAAATTCCCGTCTCCCCTTCCAACAGGCGGCCTGAACGCACAAGCAGCCAATAAACTGCCTCAAGATGGAGAATCCAGACGGCAGCGAAACCCCAAACCTGGTTTCTGCCGAACAAATAGCCAACAAGGCTGAGCCAAAGGCAACCCAGCCAAATAAAACTTTCCCAGGTTGCCTTGTGTTTATGAAAGACAAGCTCCGCAGCCAGCCAGAAACCAAAGACAAAAATCACTAAAAACAGTTTACGATCGCTTTCTTGGCTGCTGAAAATATAGGTATAGAGAAAAGCGAGCAGATAACTGATCGGCAGCGCAACTATATCGGACTGAGAAGCTGCAAGCACTGCCCTGGATTCACTTTGAGCCGGCAGCCGATTATGCTTGGCTGCTTCGTTGTTATTGCTGTTACGATCCATCTTTTTTCTCCGTTCTGTTTTTCTGATTCCAACCGAAGAGAAGCTATAAACTGTCATCCCGAAATTCTAGAATATCACCCGGTTGGCATTGCAATTCGTGACAAAGCGCCATTAAAGTGGAAAAGCGAATCGCCTTCGCTTTGTTGTTTTTCAAAATGGAAAGATTCGCCGGGGAGATTCCTACGCGTTCGGCAAGCTCACCGGCAGAGATTTTCCGTTTGGCCATCATCACATCGAGATTGACAATAATTTCCATATCAAACCCTCTCAAACTGTAAAATCCAATTCTTCTTTCATGATACGGGCTTGTTCAAACACATTCTTCACAATGCGGACGATCAGTCCGACAAAACCAGCCGCAATTGCGATCAGAATGATCGGAAAGTAAAAAAAGGCACTGGCAAAACCAATGGCGCAGACAGCAAAGCAGCACCAACTTGTGATCCGCAGATAACGCACATTATCAATTTGGAAAACAATCCCCGCTTTCATATTCTGCAGCAGTTTCCAAAGTGAAAAAAGCAAGATCCATGCCATTATGCTGCAGGAATAAATGACCGCAAAGAGGAAACCGCTGTTTTGCAGACTACCAAGAATGACAGAGAGACTGAGCAGCCGGGGAACCAACCAGCAGGCTCCAAAATCAATGGCAGCCAAAAGGACGGCGAATGCGATGATACAGAGGCGGGACAATAGAATGCTTTTGTTCTGGTTCCAATCCATCGTATCACCTCCCTTCCGGAATTGAAGCAAATATAGCATGTTATTTCTTGTTTGTCAATATATATATATTGATAAACGATAATTTACTTTGCGCTGGAAAAGATGAGGCGTATAAAAAAATCCCTTTGCAGCGATACCTGACAGTTGGCTGACAGGTATTGCTGTAAAGGGAGTATACTGTTGAATTATCCTAGCGTACGGTACTTTCCACTGATTGTTGCCCGCAGCTTTTTGCCGCAATCGCGTCGTTATATTCTTGCACCAAGGAATTGATTAATTCCCGCACCGATACAATTTTGTCTGAGCGGTAGGCATTGGCGCCCGCAAAAACGAAACCATGCTGCATTCTGCCTTTTTTTGCATTGATCAGTGCCAGCGAGATACAGTAGGGACTGGTTTGATAATTGCAGGTGCTGATACAATGGAACGGGCAGACAAAGGGTATTTTGGCGCCGGCTTTTACCTCTTGCAGAAATTCATTGATAATCGCACGTCCCGGCATACCGACCGGGCTTTGGATAATGCCAATATCCTCTGCTTTGCAGCTAAGATAAGCATTTTTAAATTCCGGCGCAGCATCACATTCTTCTGTCGTAACAAAGCGGGTCGCCATTTGCACACCGGCAGCACCGAGCTGAAACATGCGGGCAATATCTTCACCGCTGTAAATGCCGCCTGCCGCGATGACCGGAATCGTTTTTCCGGTTTGAGCTGCAATTTTCTTCGTTTCGGCGATGACTTCAGGCAAGATTTTTTCCAGCTGGTAATTCGGATCCGTTAGCTGTTCGACCTTAAATCCCAGATGACCGCCTGCTTTCGGTCCTTCTACGACGACAGCGCTCGGCGAATAGTTGTATTTTTCCACCCAGAATTTTGCAATCAATTTAACCGCTCTCGCGGAGGATACAATGGGGGCCAGCTTTGTTTTACTGGATGGAGTCAGAAAGGAAGGCAGAGTCAGAGGGAGACCGGCTCCGGAAAAGATCAGATCAATACCTTCTTCAATTGCCGTTTTCACCATATCCGCAAAATTCGAAGAAGCCACCATGATATTTACACCAAGTACCCCTTTGCTCAATACACGGGCCAACTTGATTTCTTTTCTTAGTGCTCTGATATTCGCTTCCAAATAATTCGTGTTAAAATCAGGTTCCGACATGCCGATGCCGGCAGTGGAAATGACACCGATACCACCCTGATTGGCGACGGCTGAGGCTAATCCGCTTAACGAGATGCCAATTCCCATGCCGCCTTGAATGATCGGTAATTTTACAGTTAAGTCGCCGATGGTTAAGCTGGGACCGCTCCAAGAAATCATGCAAATTCTCCTTGTACTTTAAATTCATAAACCTATTATAGCACAAAAAGAACAGCCTGACCAGAAAAATCGATCCACACCCCCTGGCAGGCTGGCAAAGTAGGCAAAGCCTTCTTCTGCTTTCCCTATTGTCTTTTGCTGCCGACATACGAGCCTACGCCGCCGGCAACATTCGTCACATCATAGCCTGCCTTAGTCAATTGTCTGCAGGCACTCTGACTTCTCGCTCCGGACTGGCAAATCAGATAATACGGCTGATCCTTTTGTAAATAGCCCTCCGGCTGACGCAGCAGTGTCTGCATCGGGATATTCTTGGCGCTTCGGATGGATCCCGCACGAAATTCACTCGGTTCTCTGATATCAATCAGGTTGATTGTGCCGATCAGGCGATCGATGTCGTTGACGTGAATCGATTTGATTGTTGGCTGATTAAAAAAATTAAACATTCTCTACCTCCACTAAAATCTGATTTTTACTCATGATAACCGTTCTCTTTGGCGAATTCAGTAACTAAATCACATACAAAAAAAACTGACCCTTTTGCCAACCACCGAAGCAATTTCGGAACTATGGTTTGCAATCGGGACAGTGTTTGATTTCAAAGCGAAATTTGATGATCGCAGCGAAGAAGAAAAGAGGATAACTCCAATCGTAAGTTTATTCCGGTATGACTACAACAGCAACCTCGGAGTCGCGTACGATCTTGGAAGTGACCGAACCGATCAGCCTGGACAATCCCATTACGCTGGATTTTGTCATGACGATCAGATCAAATCCGCCTTCTTTGGCTGTATCGAGAATCACACTGCCACTCTGACCTTCCAGTGAGAGTTTCGTCACTCGATAGCCGTCCAGCATTTTTTCGCCTTCCTCTAAGGTTTCAGTGCTTCTCTTTTTGGAAATTTCATACATTTCGCTGAAATCATATAACGGGCTTTCCCCAAAAGACGACATCTGCGGGATATAAGCCGAGAGCTCAATCACGTTGAGCAAAGTGATTTCCGCTTCGTCCTTGGAAAAGAATTTTTTCAGCCAGAGCAAAGAGTGTGTACTTTTCTCGGAACCATCCAACGGGACTAATATTTTCAACTGCACAGATAACACATCCTTTTCTTTCTAAGATAATGAAACCGTTCGACGTCAGCGTCCGATTTTCCTCCTGTTGTGATGAAACAGAAGAACGATCGCACTTTCTTTGCCGGTGGTCATCCGCTATGGTAATCGAATTGAATTTTAAAAAAAACAGAGAGAGAAACTAGAACGTCCGGAGCTTTAAATCTGGCAACACATCTTTCAGGAAAACGTCGACAATTTTACTGTCAAAATCAAGATCAGCGCAACGTTTTAATTCTGCGACGGCTTCCTCCATGCTCAACCGTCTTCGATAACTTCTCTCATTGGTCATAACATCAAAGGCATCCGCAATGGAAAGAATTCTCGCTTGCAGCGGTATCTCTTCTCCCTTTAAACCATTCGGATAACCGCTGCCGTTCCATTTTTCATGATGCGCAATGATGGTATTGGCTACCTCGGAAAATTCGTTGACAGAACTCAGAATGCGCCAGCCAATTTCAGGATGCTTTCTGATTTGATTCATTTCATCCTGGGTGAGTCTGCCCGCTTTATTGAGAATCACTTCATCAATACCAATTTTACCAATATCATGAACCAGACCTGCGATTCGAATCTGACCGATTTCATCCGGTTTCAGGCCCATTTTGACTGCAAGCGCCTGGCTGATCGCGCTGACTCGTTGAGAATGATTGGATTCTCTGCTGCTTTTCGCAAATAGAGTATTCAGGATAATATCGATGGTATGGCTCCTCAGGCTGGAACGCTCATAGAGTTTGTTGCGGAACAGATCATTCTCCGCGTTGATCAAAACCTCGGAAATGGCCTGCTCCACAGTCTCTTTTGTATCAGAACCCAAAGAAATAGAATATCCCGGTTTGCTGGTTTTGACCTCCAGAGCCAATTTTTTAATTGTATTGATCCTTTCCTGCGCGGCAGCGGAATTGGTATGCGGCAGGATGACAGCAAATTCATCTCCGCCAAGTCTGCAGCAGATCTCTCCGTCCCGGCAAGCTTTCTGCAAAATTTCAGCAGTACTGCGCAGAAATTCATCACCGACAAGATGTCCAAAAGAATCATTGATCATTTTCAGACCATTGATGTCACACATTACGACCGAGAGCGGAAGTTTGGCTGCAATATCAAGCCGGTTCAATTCTTCTTCATAAAATCTACGGTTATACAGCCCGGTCAATAAATCGTGATAGCTCAGATAAATGAAGTTTTCTTCCGCTTCCTTTCTGGCTGAGATGTCTCTCACAATACAGAGCCGCACTAATTTATCTTCAAGCATCATGCGGCTTTCACTGACTTCTACTTGAATGGGAACCTGGCTTTTCGTGTAGTGGATCGTTTCATAAAAATCGCGGCTGTCATCTACTTTTTTGTTTTCTTGCAATGTCGATGTCCCTTGGTCAGGAGCGCTTAAGTCGTGAAACCGCAAGCGTAAAAACTCCTCAAAAGAGTAGCCGTACATGGCGATCGCGGCCTGGTTGATCTCCAAAATATGACCTTCCAGATCAATAAAGAGCATGGCGTCACTCGCTTTATCAGCCAGCAAATGATAAAGGTTCATTCGCTTTTGCAATTTCAGATTTTCTTTCCTCAATTTTGCTTCTTGATACTCGCGAAGAACTACGGATGGAATTCTACCCATGTTGTGCTTCATGATACAGTCGCGGCAACCGCTTCTCATTAATTCAACGGCTTGTTCTTCTCCGATCACCCCTGAGACAATAATAATGGGTAGAAACGGATTGAATTTCTGGATACTCTTAATCGCCTCAACAGCATGAAACGACGGCATGGCATAATCGCAGAGGATAATATACCATTCCTGTTCCTTCAGCTGCGCTTCCATAGCCCGAACATTGTCTACCTGGCTATAGATAACCGGAATTTTCGCTTCATCAAATTTGTTCATGATCAGCTCGGCGTCAAGCTCGGAGTCATCAATTAAGAGGATTCTTAAAGTCTCATTCATTTCTGTCCCTTCTTTGCTTTTAAAAATTTAAAGTGCAGCCAACCACTAGGACTGTAAATCTCTCTCATACTTTGGTAACGTGAAATAAAACGTTGCCCCCGCGTCGGGCATACCTTCTGCCCAGACGCGTCCGCCATGTCTGCGGATAATTCTCTGCACATTCGCCAGGCCGACTCCTGTCCCTTCAAATTCCTCTGCACTGTGCAACCGCTGAAAAATCGTAAATAATTTATCTTTGAACTGCATATCAAAACCCACACCGTTATCTTTGACATAAATAACCACATATCTGCTGTTCATTTCGTCTTGCGACCACCCAATTTCGATGCGGGCTTTCGTTTTGTAGCGGGTGAATTTCAGCGCATTGGAAAGCAGATTTTGTAAAACCAGCTGAAGCATATTGCGATCTGCCATCACGACAGGCAGATCCGATAGAACCCAGTCAATTTCTCTGCCGGCCACCTCGGCATGAAAACTTTCGATGACCTTGGCAAGCAGTTCGTTTAAATTTACACGCCGATTATTTAAGTCCATTCTGCCCATATTGGAAAAATCAAGCAGATTGTCAATCAATCCGCCCATATTGTTGCCGGCCTCCATAATCACTGTCAGATAGTGCTGACTTTTTTCATCAAGCTTGCCTTGCAAACGGGCAGCTAATAATTCGCTAAACCCGATGATATGCCTGAGCGGCGCCCGCAGATCATGAGAAACAGAATATGAAAAATTCTCCAGTTCCTTGTTGGCTGCTAACAAGACATTTTGTTTGACTAATAACTCTTCCTGATAAATCAGCAACTCCTGCTGTTTGATACTCAGCAAAATAGATTTTTTATAATAATTCTGTGCCAAATAGACAGCAACTAAAGTTGTCAAAGAAATGAGCAGACCAAAGTATAGTACCGTTTTGGTTTCTGCAATTTTGTTGCTCACCAATTCCGGTGTGGGAGCAAAGGATGCATTCCAGATCTCAGAATTCAGCAAGGCAATATCCTTATTCACCGTTAATTCGGACCGGCGCTGAGCCCAGCCGCCCGATTCGAAAACAGTATTCCCGCCGCTGGTAATCTTGAGCATGTATTCTGTGCCAATATCAACCAGAACAGGTGAAATCAGATAATTGCTGTTGACAATCCCTAAAACAAAACCTTTCAGTTCATTTGCTGCATAAAGCGGCTGCCATATCTTGATTGCGGAAGGGCTATCGTTGATTTCAGAGGCACTGGCGTTGAGCAGCTCTTCATTGCCCTCCCCGGGAACAATACGGATGATCTTCATGCTGTCATCTACTAAGAGTATTTTCTCAAGTTCACGATAAGTACTCATTAAGAAAACAATTTCATCATCCCAATTCTCGCTTTGCTTCAGATCAAGTCCCGGGTTTTGTCCGGCCAAATTTTTAATTTCCCAATAGATCTTGCTATATTTATACTCCACGTCGCTGGAATAGGATCTGGATTTTGATAAAGTTTGCTCATATAATTCTGACAAGCCACGCGTTTCTTGCGTCTTCCAGCTGAAAACACACAGTAGAATCAGAATAACGGCCAACAGCAGCAAAAAAATTCTTGAGGTAAAGAAGTTTCTGCTTAATTTTATGAAATGATCTTCTCTGTCTTCGGGCAAATTCTCCCCCCCCTTTTTGCTTTGTATTGAAATTGATCGCAGCTTTCATGCTATCTTTTGAACCGGACGACAGTTACGAAAAAGTAACCGGCATGGAATCTGTCAACTTCATGTTATTGCAGCCAAGCAACCGTGTTATGGCCAAAAAAAGAACAATTATCTTTAAATTATCATATCAAATTGCCGCTTTTTTAAAAAACACAGAACTGCGGAACCCGATCTTCCTGCCTCGTATTTTAGCACAGATTTCAATAATTTCCAATACGATTTATATCTTTTGGCAAAACCGACTGTTCAATTTATGGTTTAGTTGTTTTTTTAGCTTTCATTCGATAAACAAATTCCGATGATTGAAAAAGCTCGCTGGAATGTTGGCTCCACAGGTATTACCATCCTCAATGTTTCAGTCTTCTTTTGAGAATGTCAGAATGATGACCGGAATAAATCTCAATAAGGGGTTCTCTTTCACCCGCTTTAGCACTTCAAAATCATTCGCTTTCGGAAGCTTGAGATCAGGCATGATGGCGGCTGGGTGACCAAAAGCCCTCTGCGCATTTTTCCCGCAGGAATTCAAATCATGCAAAGCCGTTCTCCGTCTCCGGCAATTTCTGCCTGATTGGCCAACTTGCACTCGGCTCCAGCCATGAGTGTCGGTTCCAAATCATTGCGGTTGGCTTCCGTCAATCATATTCGCTGGAACTCCGTCATAGCAGGTCCTCCTGATACTTTGGCAGTGAAAAATAAAAGGTTGCTCCTTCATCCGTTACTCCTTCTGCCCAGACCCTGCCGCCATGTCTTTGCACGATTCTCTGGACATTCGCCAAACCTACGCCTGTCCCTTCAAACTCTTCAACCGTATGCAAGCGCTGGAAAATACCAAACAGCTTGTCCTTGTATCGCATATCAAAACCCGCACCGTTGTCTTTGACATAAATTACGATGTACTTTTCATTGACTTGATCAGGCAGCGCAGCTATTTCTATCTTTGTTGTCATTTTTAAGCGCGTAAATTTTAACGAATTGGAAATAAGATTCTCCAAGACCAATCGAATCATATTTCTATCTGCTGTTACTTCGGGCAAAGGCATGATTTTCCATTCAATCTTTCTCCCGATGATATCAGGCTGCATACTTGCGATGACTTGCGATAAGAGCTCGTTGAGATTCACTTGTTGGTTCATGAGTTCCTGCCTGCTTATTTTGGAAAAAGCAAGCAGATCATCAATTAATCTTCCCATGGTTTGACTGGCTTCTAAAATGACCGCCAGGTAATGCTGGCTTTTTTCATCCAGCTGACCTTCTGAATTTTTATTCAGCATTTCCGCGAAACCAGACATATGCCTTAAGGGTGCCCGTAAATCATGAGATACGGAATAGGTGAAACTCTCCAGTTCTTTATTGACAGCGATCAATTGATTTTGATATTGGATTAATTCCTCCTGATGGATACTCAGCATCTTCGATTTTTTATAATAATTCTGCGCCAAACAGACGGAAATCAAACCAAAGGCAGAGATGAGGATACTATATAAAAAAGTATTTCTGGCTGCGCCAATACTGTTCTGAATCTGTGCCGAAGTAGGTGCAAAGGAGATATTCCAGACCGCAGAATTGAGTAAAGTGACCGTCTTTGTCACAGTAAATTCTTCCTGATGCGATTCCCAGTCAGCAGAACGGAAAATGGTCTGATCCGGGCTGCTGATTTTCAACAAATAATCCGATTTGAGATCGGGCAGGACCGGTAAAATCAGTTTATTGCTGTCCAGAATCCCTAAAACAAAACCTTGCAAGACTTGATTTTGATCAATAGCTTGCCGGATCCGAATCTCGGAGGAATCGCTGATTTCCTGCAGCGCACTGCTGTGAAGCAGCGATTCATTTCCCTGTGCCGGTATGACTTCGTCAATTTGCATATCCGGACTGACCAAAGCCAGCAAGCGCACTTCCGGAAAAGATTTCAAGAACTCTCCAGCCTCTGAAGACCAAACTTCGTTGTTGGCAAGATCGGCTTCGAGCGACATCGTATCGGCCAGCTGAGCGATTTCCCAACAAAGCTTATCATATTTTAATTCAATTTGAGCGGAACAGGCTTGCGCAATGGCATCAATATGCAAAGAAAGCTCGGACAGACTGCGGTTTTCTTGAATTTTCCAGTTATAGAAAGAAACAGCAAAAAGGAAGACAGCCAAAAAGCCTAAGAAAATCCTCGATGTAAAAAATACAACATACTTTCTGGTTTCCTTGATTTTTTGATTTGCTTGCGTTTGCGCTTCCCCTCCCCTTTGCCGCTTTGCCGCCAAGATAATTTTACGGAGCCGAAGTCTCTGATTTGATTGAATCGCTTTTTTCAGAAGAGAAACGATACTTGAGCCGACTTACCCGAAATTTCCGCTGTTTTTAAGCTGATTGTTCATATTATACATCCGATTTGCCAAATAATAAAGTATTCTTATTTATTTTTTTCAGATTTGAATGGTGTAAAAATAGTCACGACAAGCCGGTCGGACCGGCGGTCCCTCGCAGCAGCGCATTCATCCCAATCCGATGCAAAGCAAAAGCTGTGGAGAAAACGACGTACGATTTACGTTCTGTCTATCGTATAAGCCGGGAAACTGTCTTTACTCATTGCAAAAAAAAGCCGGCTGTCATACCGGTGAGGATAATCTAAGTAGTTATCTTTCAGTTCATCCCTCCGCGTGAGGTAGCGCAGCGCTTCCAGAGGAATAGAACGCACCAAAGCAGCAGGTCCGGTCCGCTGTTTCCACTAATCCCGTTAGAAAAAAACCTGCGGCAAAGAACCTTTTGAAACGGTTCTCTCGCTTCTTGATGCAATAAAGTATTGCCGGTTGGCTCAATCATATTCCGGCTCAGTAATTTTTCGAAGATTTTTTGATTAAATGAATATTTTGTGATATAATTATATTCATAATTTGATGACACGCGACACTGAAAAAGCCAAAAAATCAAAACGATGCAGAACCACTTTCAGATGAGTTGGTTTTTTCATTTTGTCATGAAGAAGGTCGGGAAATTCTGTAACAGAAAAAATCACATAAGGAGAAAAGTTCAATGCCGAAAGAAAGAGCTTTAGTCGCCAGTCCGGTCTATCAAAAACCGGCGATCCTCGCTTTGTTTTTAACTTCCCTGAAAAGTCTTAAAATGGACAGCTTCGTTTTGGATTATCTTTTCGTCGATGATAATGCCGATCAAAATTCCAGCGCTCTCTTAGCTGATTTTCAAAGAGAAGGGTCCGAAGTAATCATTCTGAACAGCAAGGAACAGGGAACCTATCTCTGCAACGATGAATCTCATCACTGGGATGATAACTTAATGCTGAAAGTAGCCAATTATAAGAATTCCATGATCAATTATGCGATCGAAATGGATTACGATTATCTGTTTTTTGTTGATTCCGATTTAGTATTGTACCCCGGACTGGTTGAACATCTCAAGACAAAAAAGAAAGATATCCTGTCAGAGATATTTTGGACGAAATGGCATCCCGATCAGCCGCCGGAGCCCAATGTCTGGTTGTTCGACGAATATGATCTGGTACCGAAAAATCCGGGAGAAACGCTGAACCAGAAAGAGATGGAGATTCGCCGGAATAGATTCTTACATCAACTGCGCATCCCTGGTCTGTATGAAGTGGGCGGCTTAGGTGCCTGTACCCTGATCAGCAGGAGTGCTTTGCTCAAAGGCGTCAGTTTTCAACCAATTCGCAACTTAACCATCCATGGCGAAGACAGATTTTTTTGCATTCGGGCGGTAGTTCTCGGTCTTGATCTATTTGTGGACACGTATTATCCGGCTTTCCATATTTACAGAGAACAGGATCTAGCCGCAGCAAAAACTTATCTGCAAAGTAATGCACAAAATCTAACTTTTGTCCGGCGATTCAAAACGCAGGGGAATAAAATTACCCTGTCCATGATTGTCAAAAACGAAGAGGGACGTTATCTTGAGCGAGTACTCCGCAGTCTGGTTGGTCACATTGATGCTGCAGTGATGATCGACGACGGCAGTACGGATCATACAATCGCTATCTGCAGAGAAATCCTCAAAGGAATTCCTTTGCGTCTGATCGAGAATGACCATTCTTTATTTGCGCAGGAAGTATCTTTGCGTAAGCAGCAATGGGAGGAGACAATCAAAACAAATCCGGATTGGATATTGAACCTTGACGCGGATGAAATATTGGAGGAAAGTTTTTGGCTGCATGCACAGGAACTGATCAACAATCCGGATTGTGATTTATATTGCTTCCGATTATACGATATGTGGGATGAGAAGCATTATCGCGAGGATGCGTATTGGAATGCGCATCTTAGCTACAGACCGTTTTTATTGCGATATCAACCGGATTTTGCCTATCAATGGAATGAAACGCCGCAACACTGCGGCCGTTTCCCCGCCAACATTTTCTCCTTCCCCGCTCTTCATGCGGAAGCGCGCATACAGCATTTTGGTTGGGCTGTCGCCGCAGACAGAATCGAAAAAAAGAAACGCTACGAACTGCTTGACCCGGATGCCATCTACGGCATCAAAGAACAATATGATTCGATTCTGGATTCCTCTCCCAGACTGCTGCCATGGCAAGAAGAAGACAATTAGCCTGTGCAAAACCGGAGATTTCTTCTCTGAATCGATACGCTTATCTTTGCAGTAAGTATAGCGATAGAAGATATGTCTATAAGCTCAACAATTTCTTAACACCTGCGCTGCGGGTGTTTTTTATATTCTGTCAGTATACCTGAGCAAAAACACCAATGGCGCATCAGTGCAGTTTTACTTCTTCCGAATGATCCCAGAGATAACCATATGCCTGCAGCAGAGAGGGTAAAAAAAACGATCCTCTTACCGATTTGAAAATTGTCAGAGCAGCAGGATCGTTTTCTCTGTTGAAATTCGTGTGTGAATCGCAGAAATCAGCGATTGCAGCGGCTGATCGACTTTGTCTGCCAGCTCATACCCGGAAGCGGTCAGACCGAGATAGGTGAGAAATAAGGATTCGTTTGCCTGGATTGTGATCGGTCTAAAATCAACTCGTTTTTGCGGCTCATCCCAGAATGACGGTCTGTATCGGTTTCTCAAGTAAAAAAGCAGCGGAAATGTTTGAAACCAGGTGTTTCAAATATTTCCGCTGCTTTGGTTGGTGGAGACGAAGAGGATCGAACTCTCGACCTTACGGATGCGAACCGTACGCTCTCCCAGCTGAGCTACGTCCCCGTAAATCAACGTTCCTCATTATACATAAAAAGAGTCCTCCGGTCAAGAGGCAATCACCGTTTTTTTCTCAGTTTTCTTCGTTTCTTTCGTTTCTTCTTCCCTTTTATGAAACAGTGTCAGCAGCACAACGGAAGCTAAAATCATGATGGTGCCAAGCAGCGTACGAGTGGTAAATCTTTCATGGAAGGCCAGAACTCCCACAACAATGCTGGCCAATGGCTCGAAGGTACTTAAAATCGCCGTATGCTGCGCACCAACCAGATTGGTGCCGCTTTGAAACAGGACGACAGCGACCAAAGTCAGCAACATGGCGAAGACCACCATCCAAAGCCAAGCCAAGCTTGTCATCTGATAAACAAAGCTTTGTGTCAGCATGGAATAGAGAAAGATTAAAACGGAACAGATGGAAGCGATGTAGAAACTGTATTTAAAAGGATCAAGTTTTCCTATTCCACTCTTGGCCAGGTAGACGATATAGGCGGCATAACTGACTCCGGAAGCGCAGGCAAGAAAAATCCCTCTTAAATTTGCTTGCTGTCCCGGCGTATAGCAAAAAAAGACACCAAGCATACATAGAATAAGGCAGGCTCCGTGCAGCGGAGCGATTTTTTCCCGGAAAAATAACCAGCAAAAAAGAAAAACAAAGACCGGATAAATAAAGTGCAGCGTCGTTGCCATTCCGGAATTAATATAGTGAAAGGAAGAATAAAGTACGATTGGGGTCAGGACCGCACCAATTGCGCTGCAGAGAAAAAGCTTGCCGAATTCAGCACGGCTGAGTTTCAGATTGATTTTTTTCCGTTGCAAAATAAAATAAAGAAACGGCAGGGGTAAGAAATTGCGGTAAAAAACAATGCTGATGGCATTGCCGCCGCCAAGATATATGTTTTTTACAAAGAGCGAAGCGCAGCCGAATATGGTCGCGGAAAGAATGACAAAAAGGCATCCTTTCAAATAGCGATTCATCAACGAAAACTCCCTTTAAGCCGATTTTCTTCTCCACAGGGAACTGGGATACAGCCGCCGCGGCAAAAAACCGTATCCCAGTTTGATATTTTCTTTATCTAGACGCTGGGGAACTTTGTTTCCAATAAAGCGACAATCAGTTTAATGCCGTTTTCCACATCGTTCATATCGACCATTTCGGAAGGGGTATGAATGTAGCGGGTCGCGATCGACATCACACCGCTGGGGACTCCGGCTTTGCTGGTATGGATCGCGCCGGAATCGGTGCCGCCGGATTCCAAAACTTCCAACTGATAGGGGATTTTATGTTTCGTGGCGACTTCTTTCATGAAGCGGATCATGGTCGGGTGACATAAGACGGAAGCGTCGCGCACCTTGACCGTCGGTCCTTTACCCAATGCGACATCCATCGTAATCGATTTGGGTGTGTCACCGGTGCGGGTCACATCGATGGCAATCCCGAAATCGGGATCCACGGCAAACGCTGAGGTGCGGGCGCCGCGTAAACCTACTTCTTCCTGAACGGTAAAGACAAAATTCATCTGAACTTTTGCCTGTTTGACCCGTTTGATGGCTTCAATTAGGATCACGCAGGCGATCCGGTCGTCCATGGCTTTGGATACCATGCGATTGCCCAGATCAATGCATTCGTAACAGCCGCCGGCGCAGTCACCGACCTGCACCTTCTGCTGCGCTTCCGCCTTGCTGTCGGCACCGATATCGATAAACATTTTGCTTAATTCCAATGTTTCGCCGGCATTGAGTTTTTCCGCGCCGAAAACGCCGACCGTACCGTTCGCAAAGACGCAGCGCGAAGCTAATAATATCTGCGGACTGAGACCGCCCAGGTTCGTGAAACGCAAAAATCCTTTATCATCGATATGCGTTACCATCACGCCGATTTCGTCCATGTGAGCAGCCAGCATCACTTTGGGACCGCTGCCGTTTTTCACTGCGATGACATTGCCCAAAGCGTCGATTTTCACACTGTCGACATAAGGCTTGATTTCCTCCACAATCAGATTGGCTACGTTGGTTTCATCACCGGTTGGTCCATACGCAGTGACAATTTTTTTAGTTAAAGCTTTCAGATCGTTCATTTTATTGCAAACCCTCCTCTTTCAATGGCGTGAATAAACGCTTTTACCAGCGCAATGGTTTGTTCGTAATCGCTTAATTGGATGATTGAGATAGGCGAATGGACATAACGGGTCGGTACTGCCAATTCAATGGCGGCCACGCCGCCGCGTGTCTGGTTGATTTTGCCGCCGTCGTTGCCGCCGGTGGCCGTGTTGCGGAATTGATAAGGAATTCCCAGTTCCTCCGCTGTCCTGGCCGCCAAAGCGATCAATTTTTTATCGCTGATCAGTGATTTATCCATCAACGTAATGGAAGGGCCGGCGCCAAGGTGCGTGGAAACCAAATGATCTGCCACATCGGTCACGTCATGAGCGGTGCAGCCTTCAATGGCGATGCCAACCTGCGGATCAATCGCGAAGGCGGCAGTGCCGGCGCCGCGCAGACCGATTTCTTCCGAAACGGAAAAAACGGCGTAAACCGGCAGATTGAATTTCTCTTTCAGGACTTCCACGATCACAGCGCAGCCGATACGATCGTCAAATGCTTTGGCTTTGGCTTTGCCGTCACCGAATTCTTCATAGTCCGTCGCAAAAACCGCAAAATCACCAACGGAAACAACCTTTTCCGCTTCTTCTTTATTCTTTGCACCGATATCAATATATAACGCCTCAATCGGCAGCGGCGACTGCCGCTCTTCCGGCTTTTGCAGATGAATGGCTTTGGCTCCGATCACACCGGGGATTTTCTTGGCGCCAATCCGGACTGTTTTCGCCACCAAAACGCGGACGTCAATGCCGCCTACCGGCTTAAAGCGCAGCAGACCGGTCGGCTCAATAAAAACGATCATCAGTCCGATTTCATCCATATGCGCATCCAACAAAATCCGGGGACCTTGGGCATCTTTGTTTTGTACGGCGATCAAATTGCCCAGCATATCGGTATGGATTTCCTCCACAACACCGTCCAGGGCTGCCCTGATCACAGCACGCACTTCAGATTCATCACCGGCCACGCCGGCCGCTTCCGTGATTTTTTTTAGTAACATGTCAAACCCTCCACAAAAGCACTGTCGATGGCGGCAATGAAATAAGCCAACAGCTTGCCGGATTGACGCACATCGGAATAGGATAAGGTTTCCACTGCGGTATGCATATAGCGCAACGGAATCGATACCACACCGGTGGCAACTCCGGTCTGCGCAATTTGCATGGTCCAGGCATCCGTACCGGTAGCACCCGGCGCCGGCTCCGGCGAAATGGCAATCTGATGCTCCGCAGCCACTTTTTTCAGCAAAGCAAAAATTTTGGGATGAATATTGGGTCCCATCGCCACAGCCGGACCGCCGCCGATGGGTGAGGCATCATAATCGGCTACGCCGGGCATTCTGCCGTGGCAGACATCAATGGCGATCCCAATCTGAGGATGGATACCGTAAGCGGAAGTCAGGGCGCCGCGGCAGCCCACTTCTTCCTGGACTGTTGCCACCGCATACACATCCGCCGCGTGATGCAGTTTCTTGAGTTCCTGTAAGCATTCCAGCATGACCACGACACCGGCCCGGTCATCCATCGCTTTGCCGGCCAACCAATCGCCCTGCAGTTCCTGCATGCTGCGCCGGATGGTAATCAAATCACCCACCGCTACGAGTTCTCTGGCTTGTTCGGCCGCATAACCGATATCGATCAATAAGTCGGACAGCGGCACCGTCTGCTTGCGTTCTTCGGCTGACAAAAGGTGCGGCGGCTTGGCGGCAACCACGCCCGGGTAATCTTTTTTGCCGTGCACGATCACTTCCTGCGCCGGCAAAGTGCGCTGATCAAAGCCGCCGATTTGCGTAACATGCAAAAAGCCGAGATCATCTACTTTGGTCACCATTAAGCCGATTTCATCCATATGTCCTGCCAGCATTACGGAAAGATTGTGCTCTTTTGCCTCTCCTTTTACTTTGGCAATCACACTGCCCATCGGATCGCGGCGAATCTCTTTGGTAAACTCAAGAAAATTCTGGTAAATCGCGTTGGCTACCGGAGCTTCAGAACCGGATACGCCGCTATTTTCGATTAAACTTTTGAGTATCGCTTTCCCATCCAAATCAAATACCTCCTCAACCTCATAATCTGACCAACCGAACCGTTAAAGATCCGTCCTGATCCCCAGGAACTTTGCAATATTGGCATGTGCGGATTTTACACCTTGGATTTTCCCGTTTTTGCTCGTAAAGAGGGTGGTTACGCCGGGGCCGTGCCCCATGATCACGCAGTTGCTGTGCACCACAACGCCGACGGTCACCGCACCTTTGAGATAACCGCGTCCATAACTGGTATCGCAGTCACGCAGAAGCACCAAATCGCCGAAGCGCAGCTTCGCCAGACCGAATTGTTGGAATGATTCCGGATCGGCCGTCATAATGTCGTAATCACCCGTGTCTGCCGTAGAGGAACCGATGCCGGAACCCATCAAATAGGCCGGAACTTCCGTCACTACCGGAATCTGCAGCACACCATCCACGAGCCGGAGATCCATTTTTTCCAAAAGATCCGGGTCGCAGTTTTTAACCATGACATCCGGCGCATCTTCGATTTTCAAGCCTAAGCCGATGCTTTTCACCATAATTTTGTCGCCGATCACCATTTTTTCCAGATCCTCCGGTTTAAACCAGACCAAGGTATGCTCAATGCCGCCATGGAAACCGGTGACATAACCAAGAGCACCCTTCGCGTCACCGGTCACTGCTTTGGCCGTATTGCCAACACAGGAAAAAGCGTTGAGACCGCTGTTTTTGTCCGGATCGTCCAGCTTCATACTGACACCCGGCTCCACATGATCGGCGACCAGGTCCATGCAAGAGTCACCGATCGCAAAATTATAGGTGATTCCGCCGGTTCCCGGCAGGGGAATCGCCTGTCCGGTGGTGGCGATGCGATAAACATTGGGTTTCTTTGGCTGAGAAATTTCTCCAATCACACCAATCATAGGTAATTTTTCCCGATTTGTTTTCATTCTTTAACGCCTCCTCACATTGAATATAATTCAATTCTTGCATTGCAGACAGTACTCCTTCCCTTTCTGCAAGGAATCATCTATTTTCCTACATCAATCGAGGACATAAAAAAAAACCGGCCGCAGTATCTGCAGTCGGATTTGTTTTAGTAAGAAGTTAATCGGATACGGACGGTTTCATCTTTAAGCCGATTTTGCGTTTGATCCGGCAGAGCGCATTGTCTACCGCTTTGGTGGAGGTTTTGAGTTGATGCGCAATTTCCTGATAGGAAGCCTTTTTTAAATAAAGCAAGAAAACATTGTATTCAAACTTACTGAGGGTATCCATCAGCTGGTTCTTGATGGAGGTCAACTCTTCCCGATTCATCACAACTTCTTCCGGGTCGGTCATCCGCGTACTGGGAATCATATCGATCAACGTACGGTCGGTTCCGTCATCATAAACGGGTTTGTTCAAAGAAATATAGGAATTCAGGGGTGAGTGTTTTAAGCGGGTTGATGTTTTTACAGCCGTAATAATCTGACGTGAAACGCATAATTCGGCAAAATGCTTAAACGGAATCCCTTTTTCATATTGGAAATCGCGAATTGCCTTATGTAAACCAATCCAGCCTTCCTGCAAAATATCTTCTTGATCCGCTCCGGTGAGGAAATAGGGTTTGGCTTTACTGCGAATGATATGCCTGTATTTATGCAGCAGATATTCGGAGGCATATTCCTGACCTTGTTGTGCCAATAGAACGACTTCTTCATCCTTCATCGTTTTTAAAACCTGATTTTGAGAAAGGTGTGCAAACATAGCGTATCCTCCATTCGTACCCTTTTGCTTATCATAAAGAGAAAGGCTTAAGAAGTCAAGTAAACGACACTATTTAACATAATGTTACATTTAAATAGAAAGGTATTCAGCAGAGGAATGTCGACTAAAAAGAAAAACCGCTGTCCCGGCGGTTCCAAAGCAACGATTTCAAGTTTTCCAAATCACTTCTATAATATACCCGATCTGCCCGTCAAAGTCAAGGAAGAAAGCAGCCAAAAACCAGAATTCACGGCTGATTTTTTCTGAATTTTCTGTTGCGGCCTGTCGGGGGAAAAGAGAAGTACAACTTGTCAGAACCTGCCGGTCAACAAAAAAGGAAGCGAAGTCTATCGACTCTGCTTCCTCTTAACATCTGGTCGGGCTGCCGCGATTCGAACGCGGGGCCTCTTGAACCCCATTCAAGCGCGCTACCAAACTGCGCTACAGCCCGTTGAAAAGAACAACGTTATTATACCGAACTGAAGCGAAAAAAGCAAGTGCAATTTGCAAAGAGTTTCGTAGGATTTCCCTGGAAAACGAGCGGGTCTGATCGTTTTATTGCCATAATTTAGAAAGACGACGTTTTTTTGCTTGGAATATTCCATTATGTCAGGATGCGTTTCCAGTTTTTAGCTCGGTTGATCAAATCCTGCGCCAAGTTTTGCGCGGAAGCATTCTCCGGATCTCCTGCCATTAAGCGTGTCAGCTCCCGGAGAACTTCAGCATTGCTTAAGGTTTTCAAAATAGTATAGGTACGGTTATCAGCTTCTTCTTTCCGGATCAGGATGTGCTGATCCGCCATTGCGGCAACCACCGGCTGATGGGTCACTAAGAGCAGTTGATAATTTCGGGCCAAACGGGCGAGCTTCTCAGCTACTTTTTGCACCGTCTCACCGCTGATACCGGTATCGATCTCGTCAAAAATCACAAGGGGAATCTCCTCGTTCAGCATCACACAGCGCAGTGCCAGCATAATACGGGACAGTTCACCCCCGGATGCGATTTTCAGCAAGGGTTTGAGCGGCTCGCCAAGGTTCGTGGAAATCATGAATTCGCAGCCTTCGCTGCCCTCCGCGCTAAAACGGACTTGATCATCGGCTTCCGTTTCGCGTATGAATTGAACAACAAAGCGGCACTTCGGCATGGAGAGATCAGCCAGTTGGACCATGACGGAACGGCTTAATTGATCGGCCAGACGCTGCCGGGAAAGATTCAGGTCTGCCGCCAGTTTTGTCAGCTGTCCGCGATTCGTTTCCAGTTCGGCACGATATTTTTCTATTTTCTCTGCGTTTTTGTCCGCTTCGCTTAAGCGTTGGCAGATCGTTTGCTCATACGTTAAAATATCGGCAATCGAGTTGCCATACTTGCGTTTCAGCTGAGCAATTTGGCTCAAGCGTCCTTCCGTTGCTTCCAAACGCTGAGGATCGTCTTCCAAAGCATCTTTATATTGCTCAATTTCCGCGGCAATTTCCTGCAGCAAATAAAAACAGGAGGCCAACTGTTCGCTGCTGCTTTGCAGCGTACGATCGGATTGTAAAATAGATTCCAATTCGCGCATGGCAATGCGCAGAGCGGAAATTGCAGCATAGCACCCGGGTTTATCTTCCTGCAACAGTCCGTAGATCTTTTCGAAACCCGCGCGATTGCGCTGAGCATGCTGCAGGCGTCTTCTTTCCTGAAAGAGGCTTTCTTCTTCCTCCGGCTGCAGCTTGGCTATCGCAATTTCATTTTGCTGATACAGCCAGAGCTCTTTCATCTGTAAACTCTCACGTTCCCCGTTTTGCAGTGTCTGCAGCTGATGCAGATTGTCCCGCCATTGACGGTACACCTGCCTGTATTGCTGCAGAAGCAGGCGGTGCTCATGATCACCGGTCTGGTCGAGAAAGATCAGGTGATTTTTTGGATTAAATAATTGCTGATAACCATGCTGACCGTTGATTTCAATCAGAAAATCCGATAATTGGCGCAGAATATTCAGGCTGGCCGGCTTGCCATTGATGCGAATTTGACCTTTGCCTTTGTCATTCAGTTCACGCCAAATGCTGAGCAGATCACCGTCGTCATCCTCCAGATCCTGCTCCCGCAAAATGACAGCCAGGCGGCTGCCTGCGCTGACCGTAAAATAACCGGTCACAGTCATTTTTGTCTTGCCGGTGCGGATGGCCCCGCTGTCGCCGCGGGAACCCAGCAGAAAGGCAATGGCATCAAATAGAATCGATTTGCCGGCTCCTGTCTCTCCGGTAAAAACGGTTAAACCTTCGGCAAGATCCAGCTCCAGCTCTTCGATCAGGGCAAAATTTTGTATGATCAATTTTTGCAGCATTTTTTACTCCATGATTTCATAGATGCGCGCGATAAAAGGTTCAATCTGTTCCGGCAGGCGCATAATTACCAGAATGGTATCGTCGCCGGCCAAGGTTCCCACTACATTTTCCCAACCCATAGCGTCAAAAAGGGCGGCGATGCTATGGGCATTGCCCGGCATTGTTCTCAGAATGATCATATTGCCGGCGTAATCGATGGAAACCAGGTTATCCAGCAAGGCTCGTTTCACCTTTTCCAGAGGGGGTGTAATTTGACCGGCAACACCCGGTAAGGCATAGCGGGAATGTCCGTTGTCCATTGTGACCTTCAGTAAACCAATTTCTTTGATATCACGGCTGATCGTCGCCTGTGTCACGACCATCCCATGCTTTTCACGCAGCAGATCAACCAGTTCCTCCTGAGTCTCAACAGAAATGGTTTTAACTATTTGTCTGATCAGTGTGAGTCGTTTTCCTTTCATTGAAGCCACCTCCATTTATTCCTGCTCTGTTTGAAAGAACACTTTGAAACACTGCGCTAAACTGTCTGCATCCAGTTGTAAGGATTGATAGAGCTGCTCGGTGCTTCCCTGTTGGATGAAACGATCCGGAATGCCAAAGAGCCTGCATTTTGGATAAATATGATTTGCCTGACAGAATTCCAGGATTGCCGAACCAAAACCGCCGCAGGTTGTGTTATCTTCCACGACGGCGATTTCTGTCGCTGCAAAGAGCAAGGTTAAGAGCGGCTCTGTCGGCAGTGGTTTGATCATACGCAGATTGATTAAACCGATCCGCTGACCATCCTCTTGTTTTAAGTTCCGTAAAGCGGCTTCGGCCGTGAAAGTGATCGGTCCGCAGGCGATAACCAATTTCTTCTCTGCGGCGATGAATACCTGCGGCAGAGCGACTTCTGCCGGTAATAAAGGGTGCTCCGCTTCTGCTGCGGCTTCCTTGTCAAAAGCGCCCTTCGGGAACCGCAGGGCGACCGGTGCGTGCAGCTGTAAAGCGTAGCGCAGCATTGCCGTCAGATCCGATGGTTTGAGCGCAACCAGCAGCGTCATGTTCGGGATCAGACGCAGATAGGATAAATCAAAGACACCATGATGAGTCTCGCCATCCTCCCCCACCAAACCGGCACGGTCCAGCACCAAGACAACGGGCAGATTCTGCATGGCAACATCTTCAATGATTTGATCGAAGGCACGCTGCAAAAAGGTGGAATAAATAGCGACGATCGGCTTTAATCCCTGCACAGCCAGACCGGCGGCAAAAGTCACGGCATGCTGTTCCGCAATCGCAACATCAAAAAATCGAGTTGGATAGCGTTCGGCAAAGCTACTCAAACCGGTTCCATCCGGCATCGCTGCTGTGATTGCCACCACACTGGCATCTTCTTCCGCAACTTCCAGCAGACTCAGGGCAAAAGCATCGGTAAATCCCGGTTTGGCAGGCACAGTATTCCTGCCGCTGACCAGGTCGAAGGGTCCGGTGCCATGAAAACGCCGCGGTGATTTTTCCGCCGGCGGATAGCCTTTGCCTTTGGTTGTGATCACATGCAGCAAAACAGGCGACTCCGAGCGTTTGGCTAATTCCATGGCTTCCAGCAACTGACCGATGTGATGACCGTTGATTGGTCCCAGATAAGTAAAACCCATTTCTTCAAACAGCATACCGGGAACGAAAAATTGCTTGACCGATTCCTTGACACGGTCGATCAATTCAATTGCCGGCTGGCCGATTGCGGGAATCCGTTCCAAAATTCGTTTGGCATCATCCTTCGTGCGGTAATAACGCGGCGCGGTGCGGATATTGTTCAGATATTCCGATAAAGCGCCTACATTCTGTGCAATTGACATTTCATTGTCGTTCAGAATCACAATCAGCTTCGTATGATTTCGGCCGGCGTGATTCATCGCCTCCCAGGCCATACCGCCGGTCATGGAACCGTCCCCGATCACAGCGACTACCTGAAAGTCCTTTTTTTGGACATCGCGGGCCAAAGCGATTCCCAGAGCGGCCGAAATTGAAGTGGAACTGTGACCGGCATTGAAGATGTCATGGACGCTCTCCGAACGTTTGGGATATCCGCTGAGACCACCGAATTGCCGCAGAGTGGGAAAGTCAGCATAACGCCCGGTCAGCAGTTTATGCACATAGCTTTGATGTCCGACATCCCAAATGATTTTGTCGGTTGGCGATTGGAATGCTTTATGCAGCGCAATCGTCAGTTCGACGACACCCAAATTGGAAGCCAGATGGCCGCCGGTTTTACTGACGGTTTCTAAAAGATAATTTCTGATTTCTTTTGCCAGCAGGTTCAGATCGCTCGTGCTGAGCATTTTCATTTTTCTGGGTGAGATTGTGGGCAGCAGTTTATATTTCATAGTTGTGACCTCATACCAAAAATCCAATGATGATTCCCAAAATACCGCCTGCAAGAACTTCAATTGGCGTGTGACCAAGAATTTCTTTCAATTGCTTGATCTGCAGATCCTGCAGATCCGGGATTGTATAGATAATGGAATTAAGCAGTTTCGCCTGATCTCCGGCGGCGCGCCGCACACCGGAGGCATCATACATCACAACAATCGAGAACACGGTGGAGACAGCAAACAGAACGCTGTCAACCCCTTGATATCGTCCGATCGTGGTCGTTAAAGCAACTACCGCTGCCGTGTGAGAACTTGGCATACCACCGGACTTGGAAGCTAACCGCCAATTCCAACGGTGATCCAATAAAAAGTAAACAAAAACTTTCAAAACTTGAGCCAGGATACTCCCGATGAAAGCAGCGACGATATAACGATTTGTTAACAGCTGATGCCAAACGTTCATTTCATTCACCACATATTTTCATAAAATTAGGTCTGCCTCCGGTGCAGCCATTCAAATAACAGCAAAAGCGGCTGCTGCCTGACAGGCAGCGCCTGCAACAGCAGCAGCAGCTTCTCATATTCTTTTTCACACAGGCTTTGCGCCTGAATCAGCCCAAAGCAGCTGACATAAGTAAATTTATCGTTTTTCAAATCGCTGCCAATCGGCTTACCCAGGAGAGCTTCCTCACCGGTCATATCTAAAATATCATCCTGGATTTGAAAAAATAAGCCAAAATGATTGCCTAACTCCTGCCATAGTTTTTCCTCGGCCGCATCGGCTTGCGCCAGGATGGCGCCGGTCAGGAACGCTGTCTTTAGGAGTGCACCGGTCTTCAATTCATGCATCCGGCGCAGATCTGCCGCTTGCCGGAGCTTGGAAGACTGCATATCCAAAACTTGACCGCCGATCATGCCATACCGCCCGGCCGAACAGGCAAAAAGCCGCACCAGACGTAAGGCGGTCGCAGCATCGTAAGCGCTTTGCTGTGCCCCAAACGCCAAAATCTGAAATGCCTCGGTCAAAAGTCCGTCTCCGGCCAGCAACGCCAGCGCATCCCCGAAAACTTTGTGATTGGTCGGCTTGCCCCGACGCAGATCGTCGTTGTCCATACAGGGCAAGTCATCGTGAACCAAAGAATAAGTATGTATACATTCCAAAGCGCAGGCTGGATAAATCGCCCGATGCCAATCATAACCATAGGTATCAAGCACCAAAAGAGGAATCAGCGCCCGCAAGCGTTTGCCGCCCGAGAGCAGACTATAGGACATTGCCGCATCAATCGGCTGCAGATCAGCCGGCGTGTTCTGAAAAGCCCGCTGCAAGGTAAGCTCAATCTCCGCCAGCATTGTTTCAAACGATTTGGGGATCATGATTCTCACCTGTTAAGGCAAAAGGCTGCAGCACCACTTCACCCTGTTCATTCACTGTAATTTTTTCGATTTTTTGCTGGGCTGAATTCAGATCATTCTGACAAAAACGAGACAATTTCACCCCTTCTTCAAAGCATTTCATTGCTTCCTCCAGTGAGAGGTTACCGGTTTCCAATTGGCGGACTATGTTTTCCAATTGCTGCAATGCCTCCTCAAAAGTCAGCTGTTCCTTTTTCTTTGTCATGTTTGCTACCTCCCGTCAATGGTTCATCCATTTCCAAAATCCGTGCGACAGCGCTGCCGTCGGAAAAATGAATCCGAATCTCATCACCCAACACAATTTGCGTCAGAGAAGAAATCACCGTCCGGCTGCCTTCATGCTGACACATGGTGTAGCCGCGTGAAAGAATGCGTAAAGGGCTCAAGGCATCCAGTTTCCCATTCAGCAGGGCAAAGCGAGAATTTTTCTGAGCCAGAAAAACCAGCATGGCGTGCTGTAAACGTTGGCTGGGGCCACGCAGGGCATCTTGTTTTCTGCGCAGCCAGCCGAGAAAGAGTTCCGGTTCCAGTTTATTTTGATAAAACAGCAGTTTTTCCTGCTTTTGCCGGAAGATGCTGTTGACGGCGGACTGCAAACGCCGGTTGAAGTCCGCTACTTCGTCTCTTAAACCGGCCAACTCCGGCACGACCAATTCCGCCGCTGCCGAAGGAGTAGGGGCGCGCAAGTCAGCGGCAAAATCGGCTAGGGTAAAATCCGTTTCGTGTCCGACTGCGGAAACGATGGGAATTTGCGATGCCGCGATGGCGCGTGCCACCACTTCCTCATTGAAAGCCCATAATTCTTCCAGAGAACCGCCACCGCGTCCGACAATCAAAACATCGGCTAATTGCCGGTGATTAAAAAGCTGAATCGCTGCCGCGATTTGCTCCGCGGCACCGGGTCCTTGCACTAAAACCGGTGCCAATAAAATATTGACTCCGGGGCAGCGCCGCGTGATCACGTTGACAACATCGCGAAAAGCGGCGCCGGTAGGGGATGTGACAACGCCGACCCGTTTGGGCAAGAAGGGCAAAGGTTTTTTTCGATTTGCGTCAAATAAACCCTCCGCAGTCAACCGCTGCTTCCTTTGTTCCAAAGCCAGTGCCAGAGAACCCATGCACAACGGTTCCATCTGGGTGGCGTAGAGCTGATATTGACCGTCTCTTTCATACAATGAAACAGATCCGCGCAGAAGGACTTTCATGGCGTTATCCGGTCGGAAGCGCAGCAAGCGTGCTCTGCTACTGAACATCACGCAGCGGATGCTGGACTGAGCGTCTTTTAACGAAAAATACAGATGACCGGAATTCTGCAATTTAAAATTGGAAATTTCACCTTCCACCCAAATATCTTGCAGAATCGGAACCTCATCGAGCAGAGACTTCACAAATTGATTCAGCTGTGAAACAGTGAGGTGTTCTCTTGCTTCCATGCCATTCTCCTTCCTTATTCCCGTAAGCCGCCGGTCGAAAACGCCTCTGCCGCCAAAAAAGCGATGCCAACGGCATTATCGCTGCTCAATTCCGGTGATGCAAAATAAAGATGCGCACTGACAGCAGGATGTTCCAGTTTATGACGCAGCCGATCCCGCAGATAACGATTCGCCGTGACGCCGCCCACCAGCAGGACATCTTTGATTTTTGTTGTTTCGATCGCGCTGCGGATCATTTTCTCCAGAGATTTCACCACGCAGTTTTCAACGGCGCGGGCGATTTCGGCAGGTTCTGCCGCAGACTGCAGCAGGCGCATCGCCTGGCTTTCCGCACCGGAAAAGCTGAGTTTGCCCTGATGATAAGCGGCCGGAATAACGCTCAGGTTTTCATGGGAGGTTTGCGCCAGTTTCTCCAGGGCAGGTCCGGCCGGAAACGGAAGCCCCATGGCGACTCCAATCCGATCGATCAGCTGTCCGGCGCTGATATCGTCAGTCGCGGCAAGAATTGTTTCCCTGAAGTGATGCTCCTCTTGCTTTACCAGCAGAAGTTCGGTCGTTCCGCCGGAAAGATGCACCGACAGAAATTGCGGCAGGTCAGGTTCACCGGCACTGAATAAACCGGCTTTGATGTGTCCTTCCTGATGACTGTAGGTGTAGAGCGGAATCTTCAGCATCTGACTCAAGACAGCGGCGAATTGATTACCCACCAAAAAGACAGGCATATAGGAACCGGGCAGTGAGCGCGGCTGATTGCTGACACCAATGGCAACCGGCGGATAATCCGGCCTTTCCAACTGCAAAAACTGCTGGCTGATACTGCGCAAATGAGCAAAGACCGCTTCCGATTGCCGCAATCCACGTTCACCCATGGCCACGGAAAGTAATTGTCTTTGCTGATGCAGCAACTGATGATCCAAAGTAACAGCAGCCAAAGAAGTTGTATAGTTGCTGGTATCAATCCCCAAAACCCATTCATTCATTTTCTGCTCCGTCAGGTTTTGTTTCTTCCCCGGGCTTGTTCTGCAATACTTGCATATGCTGAATCACATTGCCCAGAATACCGTTAATGAAACGGGAAGCCTCCTGCGTACTATAAATTTTAGTAATTTCAATTGCCTCATTCACCGTCACACCGACCGGTACATCATCCATAAACATCAGCTCAAACAAAGCAAAGCGCAGAATAGAACGTTCCAGTTTTGCGATACGGTCCATTTTCCAATCTACCGCAAATTCATTCAAGGTATCATCCAGCTGAGACTGATGCGCAATGACACCGTCGATCAGTTGATGAGCGAAAATCAGATCGTTCTCGGTCAGTTCAGCCGCATCTTCTAAGGCTAATGGTAAAGCTTCTTCCGGCGAAATATCATGAAATTCTCTTTGGAACAAGGTCTTCACCGCTGTTTCACGGGCAACACGTCTGGACATAAAACACTCTCCTTAAACGCCGCCATAGCAGAATTTTGTGGCTGCGGCGGTCATTAATAATTTATTATAGCAAATTCCATTTTGGAAAGCAACTGAATCCAACTCGATTTTTCAAATATCTTCTGAATATGCATAAAGATACAGATTTTTTAAGCCAGGGAAAACAGGAAGCTGCGGCGCCTGTCGGATTGATTTCGACAGAAAAACGGTCACCGTTGCAAACGATGACCGTCAGTTTCAGGAAAACAGCAGCTGTTATACTCTGGAAAGATACTCGCCGGTACGAGTATCTATGCGAATTTTATCCCCCTCGTTGATAAAGAAGGGAACCCGCACCGCAGCACCGGTTTCCAATTTAGCCGGTTTGCTGCCGCCGGTAGCGGTATCGCCTTTGACACCGGGTTCACACTCTGCAATCTTCAGCTCGACAATATTCGGCATTTCCACACCAATAACCGTCCCGTCATAAATTTGAACCATCAAATTCATATTTTCGATTAAATACTTGATGCCATCGCCAATTTGCTCGGCTGTCAGTTCCATCTGTTCGTAAGTGGTGGTATCCATAAAGGTATAAAAATCACCGGAGGCATAGAGATATTGCATTTCATGCGTATCGATTCTGGCTTTGTTCAATTTTTCCCCGGCATTAAACGTTTTCTCCTGTACGGCGCCTGTTTTGACGTTTTTCATTTTTGTCCGTACAAAGGCAGCGCCTTTTCCCGGCTTCACGTGCTGAAACTCCACAACAGACCATACACTGCCATCAATTTCTACGGTTACACCATTTCTTAAATCGTTTGTACTGATCATTGGCTTCTCCTCCGCTTCCTAATTGGTTTATTATCAGTCTGTTGAATCCGAAAGACAAATCAAGGCCTTGCTGGTGTGGTTGAAATTCCGGTATCCTGTATTGGTCACCATTACCATGTCTTCAATACGAACCCCACCCCATTGAGGAATATAAATCCCCGGTTCAATCGTAATCACATGTCCCGCCTGTAAAACAACATTGCCTGTTTTGCCGCAGCTGGGTGCTTCATGCACATTTCTGCCAACGCCATGACCCAAACCGTGACCGAAATAATCTCCATAGCCTGCTTTTGTAATCACAGAACGGGCAATCTGATCGAGCTCTTTGCCCATCAGACCGGGTTGTACGGCAGCCAATGTCTGCATGTGGGCATCCAGAACGATCTGATAGATTTTTTCCTGCTCCCGGCTGGCGGTTCCGATTAGCACGGTGCGCGTCATATCGGAACAATAACCTTGATATTTGGCGCCAAAATCCAATGTCAGGAAATCGCCGTTTTGCAAGATCCGATCGGTCGGCTGACCATGCGGCAAGGAAGACCGCGGGCCGGAAGCAGCTATGATCTCAAAAGCTAAACCATCGGCTCCCTGCTCCCGCATAAAGCGTTCCATTTCCAAAGCAACTTCGCGTTCTGAGAGTCCGGCATGCAGGTAAGCAAGCAGGTGCAAAAAGGTTTGTTCACTGATATCAGTGGCAGTCTGCATTTTAGCCAACTCATCTGCCGTTTTCACCATACGAAGATTTTCGATATAACCGGTGAGTGGAATAAAAACAGACTGCGGGTTTTGTTTGATCATAGAGGTTGCCTGTGCATAGGTTAGGTTTTCTTGTTCAAAACCAACCTGAGCGATCTTTTCCTGCAGCAATAATTCTTTTACAGTGTTTTCCAGTGATTCATTTTGACGAATCAACTCAAAATCCGGCGCCTGCAGCGCTGCTTGCTCATAATACCGAAAGTCCGTGATCAGAAAGCTGTGTTCCGCCGTGATCAGCAGCCAGCCGGATGTACCGTTAAAGTTGCTCAGGTATGCGCGGTTTTCCGGGTGAGTAACGAGAACCGCTTCATAACCATCCCGCTGCATCGCTTGCCGCAGCTGCGATAAAAAGCTCATAATGATCCTCCTTCTCTGCAGTTTTCAAATCAAAGCTAATTTTACCATATTCTTGCTTGGGCTTCAACCGGAAAATTAAGATAGTAAAGCAGGAAGATTGTCAGATTATGTGGAGAATCAACTTTCTCTGATCACAACCCGTCCGGTCACCGGCTGAATGACAATTTGCAGCGTCTCACCCAGGCGGTTGCGCAGCGTGATACTGCCACCCATATTGATATTGCCATTGGCAAGAAAAGTAAAATCAAGCTTGCTGACCGTCACATCGCTGCGTATTGGGTAAGCAGGCTTGAGCACAAAAACTCCCCGATATCTGGCAAGCCGCTGCCGTCCATCGCTGCCTGTTGAACAGAGGATGCGGATACTGCTATTTTCTTTGAGAGCGATCAGCCTGGTCTGACGGATTTGCGCTGCGATTTCATTTGCCGTGCTTTGCAGATGCAGGGTCGCCGTCAGCCGTTGATAATTTGGCATGGCCAAACCCAGCAGCATGGCGAGCAGCGCCAGGACGAGCATCAATTCAATCAGCGTATAACCTTTTTTAGCGCTGCGCAAAGGGATTCGGTTTGGATAATTCCGAGAAAAAAGCTTCTGTATCCGCATCGGCTAAGCCTCCCTGATCCAGCAGAATTTTACCTTCCGATTCAAACTGAAGCAGCGGCTCCTTTTCTGCCCCAGTCTCTGATTGGGAGATGCTCCAGCTGTCCGAAATAATTAAACGGTCATAAGCGTACCAGCGCCGCAGAAACCGCATTGTCTGCCCATAGCTGCCGACGATTTCCAAATGAAAAGCAATTTCAGGTTTGGCCTGACCAGAATCCGAAGCAGCGGGATCGCTTAATTCAATCAGCCGGATCACCACGCCGCTTTCTTCCGCCTGATCCGAGAAAAATTGCAGGAATGCCGCGCCGGAAAAAGCTGTGTCTGTCCAGAGCTCCGATCTTGACAAAGCTTCCCGCAGCTGCTTAATTTCCGAATTCAATGGTTCCGCTGCTTGCTCTTGATCGAGTCCTGATTCTGCGGCGGTCAGCGCCTTTTGGTATAAGTCCCTGCAGACACGATATTCATCCAGGATCGGCAGATAGAAATGCTCCAGCAGAATCAAACAGAGCAGAAGGAAAAACAATCCGAGCAAAGAACGTTCGCGCCTGGATAAAAGAAGCGGCTTAAGCGGATTCGTGCTCATGACGCGTCCCTGTTTTTCGCCAAACCCAGACGCAATGTAAATTCCCAAATTTGGCTGGCCGGACTGAAATCGTCACTGTTTCTCTGCAGTTTTGTGAAGTTGCAGACAGCGTAAAACGACTGTCGTTCCATGTTTTGCAGCAAGAGCGTAATCTCCTGCAACTGTCTGCTGCTGCCGGACAGTTCAATTTCATTCTCGAAATAATCAACCCGCTGCAAGATCACTGCCGATGGCAGCAATTGCATAATCTGCGCAAGCAGCGGCAACGCATGCCGGTCTGCAGAAACGTCTGCCTGCGCCGCATGAACTGCAAACTCTTGCTGCAGCCGGTCGCGTTCTGCGATCAAAACGCTGAGTTCCTGGCGCGGGGTGCTCTGCAGCAGCAGTTCTGTTTGTTGCTGCAGCTTTTTGCTTTCTTGTCGCAGCAGAAGGCCGCTGCCCAAGAGAAAACAAAGCGCAGCGGCGATCAAACAAATCAACAAGCAAACCCGCCGGGAGTGTTCCGGCTGACGGCGCAAAGACTGCGGCAGAAAATTGATTCTCATCGCACTTCCCCCCGTTCCGAAGATTTCAGCAGTAAGCCATAGGCTGCAATCGCAGCGGAGTTCCATTCGGGGCAGAGCAAACCTTTCGTTTGAGCAAAACGTTCCCGAAAAAGCGCCGCCAGTGATATCACGCGCACAGCATTGCCGTCGGGCAGCAATTGGCGTAATTCTGTCGTTATCGCTGCAAATTGATCTTCCCAGTCCTGCGGCAGCAGCAGATAGAGTTCACTCAGCAGGATATTCTTCGTTTCGCTTCGATAAAAGTTTAAAAAGGCTGCCGCATCCTGCAGGAGCTGCGAAAAAACAACCGGCTGCGGATCGGTCCGGTTGACAGCAGCGGTCAGATTATGCTGTCTGCGCAGAATACCGTCACGAAAAATACTCCATTCGATCGCAGCACAGGAAAAATCCAAAATCGCCTGATAAACAGTCGCCTTTGCAGGTATTACCAAACAGCCATAGAGGGTGTTTGCACGTAGATCCAGCGTTTGCAGCTGCCTGCCGGAGGCATGCAGGCGCAGCAACAAAGCGGAAATCGGCTCTTTGGGCAGCGCATAAACGACCAGTTGAATTTGCTTGTCTGCTTTCCTTTGCTTTTCTTTGGTCGGATAAACCGCAAAATCGCAAAGACATTCTTCTGCAGTCCAACCGAAATATTGTTCGACTTCGTTGGCTGCGACTCTTTTCAGATCGCTGTTTTTCATATAAGGCATCGGCGGCAATTCTTTCAGCCTGATCGGATAACCCGTGCAGCAAAGAGAAATCGTTGCCTGTCTGCCCGGATCAAGCTGATCAAGCTGCCGGCAAAGAGCGGGCAGGCAATCGCTGTCTTCCCATAGATTGAAGGCAGTAGAAAAGGAACGAAGGCAGGCACCCTGTTTTCGCCTTATCTCCCGCAAAACGCCATATTGCTTGGTCCCTCCCAAATCGAGACCAAACTGCAGTAGATTACGCGAAAAATCTAGATTTTTCATGGTTTCACCTCGTTCTTTTAAGACAATTCCGCAGGTAGAAGGATTGCTCTGCCCGGAAGGGACGTTCCGTTGCGGCAGTAAAAACCACCCGCAATAATTGCCTGCCATGACGGCTTACCAGATACGCGCTGAACTCTTCCAAATAAAGCGCAGCCTGGATTTTTCCGGATGTGGAAGCGGTACGAATTTCTTCATAGAAAATCTGCGCAGTCTGGTTCAGATAAAAATCAACCGCTTTGTTCTGCTGATCCGTGCTGTCCCAATAGGACATGCGCAAGATTGGGCTCGACTGCCCGGTTGGCGGCAGAATTTCCGCGCTTTGCGCAAAGGAAGCATAATGGGCAACACGTTTCAGCGCGGCATCGGCTTGTTGCTCCGCCTCGTTGCTCAGGCTCTCCTGCCGCCAGAGCCGCAGGCTGCTGTTTTCCGCATCTGCCAACGTGATGAAGAGCATCGCCGCGATTGCCAAAGCCAAAAGTAGTTCCACCAGTGTAAAACCGTGTTTAGGGCGAGTAGAAAAAATCGAGCGAGGTTTCCGCATCTTCTTGAACGCCTCCGATCTGAGCCACACGCAGCCGCAGGGTTACTAAATTTCCGTCCGCCTCAACCTCCAGGATTTGCCAAATTTTGCGGTATGCTGCCGTAGCGGTAATTTCTGTTTCAATCAGTTGATGTTGCGGGGAAGCATCGATTTGCTGCAAGACGGATGCAGCGGAAAAAGCGTAGAATTCTTCCAAAGCAGACCGTAGGATCCTGTCTGTCTGCTCCGTGCTGAAAGCGGTTCTCAAATCCTGATTGCTCTGATTGTTCAAAAGGAAGATCGGTATCAGCAAGAAACCAACCAGCGCCAGTGACAGGATTGCCTCCAAGAGGGCGATCCCTTTTTTATGCTTTTTCTGTTTCATCTTGATTCAGCTGCCAGCGCGGAAAAAATATGCCGATATTCCGTGCAATAAACAATATTTTGCCAAAACAAGACTTGATCGGTTTTTATTCCGCTTAAATTGAACCAATAAAGCAATTCCGCCAGGACATTCGCATCGGGTGCTGCGCTGAGATTCGCCTGCTGCAGAATCAGCTGGTCGGCATAGAGAAAACCGGTGCAGTGAATGATCTGTTCCGGGCGCGCCAATATGGTCAGCGAGCGCAGGCAATACAGAGAAGGCAGATTAATCTCTGCGCCTGCCGCAGTCAGATCAAGCAGCAGGTTATCTGCAGCCAGCAGGGTGTCCGACGGCTGCTCTAAGTGAAATTCCTGCTCGTTTGCGATATAGAGTAATTGCTTGGCTTGCAGGCCATTCTGCGTTGGAACAAAATAGGTCAGCAGCTGATTTTCTTCCGCTAACGCCTCTGCCATGCCGGAGATGCCCGCCGCCGCTAAAATCGGCTGAAACAAAACTTCTGACGGTTCGATTTCTGTTTTCCGCTGCACGCGGTGGAACAGGGGCGGATAAGCTGCCGCCAGGTTAACTTCGATTGTCGCTGTGTCGGTTGTCAGAATCACACCTTCCTGCAGTGCCGTGTCGGAAGCAAAAAAAGAACCGCTGCCTGTGACAGGATCTGTCACCCAGGCAACCGGCCGCTTAACCTCGGTGGCAGCAAGCAATAAAACACCGTGCAATCGGTAGTAAGTTTGCCGATACTGCCCGATGGTATCAATAACCAATTCTCGGCTGCCCGGATTATAATTTAATTCCGCCTGACAGCTGCCCTCGTTCAGACTGAATTCTGTCACGATGCTTGCCGCACCGCTCCAGCCTTTGGCTTGACAGTTTTGCCTGACGGTCATCATCGCCCACTCCCAGGCACTTTGGGCATTGTAAAGAGCAAAAGTTTCGTCGTGTTGGTTGCGGGCTAGCCAGATTTGCATGCGGTCGTAACCGAAAACTGTGACGGCAAGAAAAATCAGCAAACTGCAAGAAAGCAAAGTCAGAGTAAGAATGCCGCCGCGTTTTTGCTTAGACGGCGCAATGAATCTGCTCATCGCAGCCTCTTTTGTTCCAAAAATAGAACCGCAAAAAACAAAGCCAACGTGATCAGACAAGTTGAGATCAGCAAAGCCAAAGGGGTTGCTGATAAAAACCAGCAGAACGTCCACGCCGCAATGCAACAGACCTCCAGCCAGAAATAGCGCGCTGCGATCGGCTGCCGGCAATAACGACAGCGCCCCTTGAGAAACAACCAGCTAAACACCGGAATCAAATCCAGCGGTGCCAGGAGATGACCGCAGTCGCAGCAATGCGACCGACCCATCAACGATTCGTGACGCGGCAAACGCCAGACCAGCATGTTGAGAAAAGAACCGATACAGGCAGCCAATACGATATAGAAAGGTAAAAAAGGAAAGTAGACGGTATTCATTCTGTAAAATTCACCCTGCTTATTTCAGTTTCTCCATCTTTGATGATGATTTGTTTGGGTTTCGAACTTTTGTCAAGGATATAAGTCAGGCTCAGGTCTTTCACCTCCACCTGGTAGGCGGCAAAGTCAGCCTGATCAAGAGGCCCATTTTCCGGCAGCACATGGCTGATCCCTTTCAATTCATCGATGAGCATAGCCCGTTCCATCGCGGCGATAACCTGATACGCATCCAATTCTGCTTTCGTGATGCGCGCCTCCTGATAAGTAGCAAGCACTCTTGGCACAGCCAAAGTGCAGAGCAGCGCTAGAATTCCTAAAACAACGAGAATCTCAACCAAGGTAAATCCGGACTTTCGTCCTCGCTTTTCTTTCATAACCACCCTTCTTTCTTTCTTTATCCAATCAGACCGATTCCTTGCCACTGATTCAGCATCGGCAGTAAAATCGAGACGGCAATCCAGCCCACAAAAAGAGAAATGATCAGAATCAAAATTGGTTCGATCAGGCGGCTGATCTTTTCAGAGGTCATCCGGATTTCCAAATCGTAATAAGCAGCCGCTTCCTGCAGCAATGGCGCTAAACCGCCGCCGTTCTCTCCTACACGCAGCAGTGAGATGAAACCTGGCGGGAGATAAGGAAACGATGCCAAACCGGCGCTGAGAGATTGACCCAAGCGCACCTGCTGACTCGCAGCGGCAATTCCTTGCCGCAGCAGCAGCGATCCCATTACTGCCGCAGCCAATTCCAATGAAGAAAGCATTTCGTTGCCGCTGTCCAATAACAGAGCCAGCGTGCGCGAAAAATGACTCCACTCCTGTTTACAGACAAGAGCTCCCAAGAGAGGCAAATGATAGAGCATTGCTTCCGTTCTGCAGCGAAAGCTCGCCCGACCCCAGAAGTAACGAAGGGTTAAAGCAAAAAGCAGAAGCAGCAGTAAAAGCAAAGGCCAAAAGGTTTGCAAAAAACCAGAGGTCCGCAACAGCAGCCGTGTGGCCAAAGGCAATGTTTCCGGTGTCGCTGACGAGAAGGCAAGTAAGCTTGGGATTACGAAGGAGATGAGAAAAATACAGACTGCAATTGCTACTGTCAGTAAAACAACCGGATAAAGCAAAGCGTTTTCTACTTTGCGTCTCATTTCGTCTTCCAGTAAATAATAAGCCGCCAGTTGTCGAAAAACACTCTCCCACTGACCGCTTCGCTCTCCCGCTTTCAGCGAACTGACGAAGAATTGCGGTACGCCGGGAACCCAATGCTGCAAGGCTTGCGATAAGCTGTTGCCTCTGTCCAAAGCTGCGATCAGACTGGTATAAAAAGAACGCTGATCCTGCCGCCTGGCTTCCTCATTGAAAATGATCAGAGCATCCCGCAAAGTCACACCCGCCGACAACAAATGAGCCAACTGATTGGCGAATACATGCAGCTCATAAAGCGTGAAAGAATGGCTTCGCTGCCAATGAGCAAGCCATTTCCGCCAGGTCTTGGCCGGATTCACCCGGACGAGATAATTTCGTTCCTGCCGCAGCTGCCCGGCAGCGGTCTTTTGCGAATCGGCCCACAGTGTCCCTTCCTGTGCTGTTCCATCCGGAAGGATAATACGATAACAGAATAATTCCAGCGTCTCCTCACCTTCTCTTACTTTGATTTACTTTGATTCGTCTGCGGCAGCAGCTTGTATACTTCCGTCAGTGTTGTCTCACCATGAAAACACTTTTCCAAAGCATCCAGATAAATCGGCAACATGCCGGCTCGGCGGGAAGCTGCTCTCAAGGTTGTGATATCCGCTTTCCTCAGCGTCAATGCCCGTAATTCATCCGTATAAGCCAGCAATTCAAATACACCGGTCCGGCCGATATAACCTGTGCCGCTACACTTGCTGCAGCCGGTCGCTTCCTGAATCAATCTCGGGGGCAGTTCCCTGCCCGCTGGCAGCAGATGGGCATAGGCACTGCTTTCAGCAGCTGTAAAGACAGAACAATATGGACATGCCAAACGAACCAAGCGCTGCGATAAGATGCCGATCACTGTGGAAGCGATCAGATATGGCTCCAATCCCATTTCCAACAGCCGGGTAATGGCTCCCGGCGCATCGTTGGTGTGCAGGGTGCTGAAGACCAAATGACCGGTTAAAGCAGCTTGCAGGGCAGCCTCCGCCGTCTCTGTGTCTCTGATTTCTCCGACCAAGATAATATTGGGATCTTGACGCAAGACAGACCGCAGACCGCGGGCGAACCCAAATTCAATTTTCGGATTGACTTGTACCTGATTGATGCCGGCCAGGCGATATTCTACCGGATCCTCAATGCTGACAATGTTGTTTTTTTCACGATCCAGCTGCTGCAGGGTAGTGTAAAGAGTTGTTGTCTTCCCACAAGCAGTGGGCCCGCAAACCAGAATGATGCCGTGAGCGGCCCGGATTAATTTCTGAAAGGTGACTGTCACCTGAGCCGACATGCCGAGCTGCTGAAAATTACTGGAGAGGAACTCTCGCCGCAGGAGCCGCACAACTGCCTTTTCACCATGAATTAAAGGTAAAGTGGAAAGGCGCATATCAATTTCTTCCATATGAATGAATCGGCTAAACTGCCCATCCTGCGGCAGCCTGCGTTCTGCAATATTCAACCCGGCCCATAATTTTAACCTGGAAAGAAAAATATATTTATATTGCTCGGCATAGAGACGATGGATATGCAGTTCCCCGTCAACCCGAAAACGAATGCGCAGTCCCTTTTCCAATGGTTCAAAATGAATATCGGTTGCCCGTTCGTTGACGGCAGCCAAAAAAATAGCTGTCAATTCATCCTGTTCTGAATCGGCTGTTGAAAAAGCGGCAGTCGATGCTTGACTTTCAGCGTTTCGCTCAAAAAGCAACGCCGGTGCAGCCTGCTGATATAACTGCTGATAGATTCGCTGCCAATCCTGGCGGGCAATTAAAATCGCCGATACCTGCAGATTGTAACTAAATTGGATCGTCTGAAAAATCTGTAAATTGAATGGATCATCAACCGCGATTTTCAGAACATTACCTTGCAAAGCAAGCGGCAAACAAATCCATTTTGCCGCCATATCCGCATCAATCCAGCGTGCCAGTTTCTCATCGGCAAGAAAATCGCGAAAATAAAACATTTCCAGATGCAGACTCTGGCTGTAGAGTTGTTTGAGGTCTTCTTCTTTCAGTTTCAGCGCCTGCAGCAGATACTGCGTAACGGAACGGCCCTGCTTCTGCGTATCGATTAAATCCTGATGAAACTGTTCGGTCAGCGGGTAGCGGGTCAATAAAAAAGAGAAAAGAGTATCGATTGAAAACATACTCTTCCCTCCTGTCGGCAATTTAGATTTTTGGCTTTTTTACTTTTTTCAGAGGTAGGTCGCTGCTTTTCCCCTCGGTTTTCTGATTCACTTTCGGCTTTTTATCTTCTTTTTTATCTGCCTGCCGATCGCCGATCCGGCTGAATTTACCGGGTTCCCTGGGCATGAACAACAGCATGACGCCAATGGCCAGTGTTTGAACCGCCACCGGCCCCCAGGCGGCATTGATCCAGGCTTTCTCAACCAGATAGGTGCTGACAATATTCACCAGCAAGGTGGAAAGGAACATGCCGCCAAACCAATAAATCCAAGAAGTCATTGGCTTAACGTATTTCCGAAACAAAAGGTTAATGCCGATAGAACCTACCAGCATAATAGAAATTTGTGTGATTGCGTCCATGCGATTCCATCCTTTCAATTGATGCTTCACTCTATACGAAGCAGACTCTTGGCACGTGCTGCAAATTTGTGGAATTACATTCGGAATAATTTCTATTTCGGCATTCCCCCCTCCTCTTCCTTCCATCTTTGGGATTAAATTGTTATATATTTTTATTTATTTTTTTTGCAAGTAAGGGAACGCAGGTTACTGAACTCCGGTCTTTCCAGGCGTTCCGCTCAACCGGCATTACCCTAGATACGTAAGTAAACCATTGTTCAGAAGATTCGACGGCTTCCACAAACGCCGCTGAGTTGAGAACCTTGCAGCGGACTGTCTTTGGCCGGGCACTGTCTGCGGTAGTGCAGGCCAAAGCAAGTTTTGAATCGCCCCTTGCTGCGAACGATACAACAAAGTCCATTATACAGAATCTCCGCGAAAAAGCAATCTGCCCTGCAAGATTTCTCGTTCCACTCTCTTCCGCGCGCAAAACGGCCTCCTGGCGGACTCAGCCTGCATTTGGCTGCTGTTGGTGCGGTAACCTTGCTTCCTTACCGTTGGAAAAGCCTTTTCACCCAGAGAGTACCCGCCCTGCAATCTGCCAGACGACGAAAAGCAAGCGATGATTACCGCCTCAAAACAACTCTGAGCGCTTGCAGCATTTCTGTCCCGCATATTGATTGCTTTGATTAAAACAGAGAACACTACTCTTTCCTGACGGCAGAGCGGGAGGGGCGGTTGCCGCGGACAGTCCGGTCCAAATCTGCAATGGCAGACAGCCGGCAGCACATATACCGTGAAAAAATGGTTTTTCAGGCGGCTTCAGCATGCTGCCGCCGCTGATACCGGTTGTTGCAGCGGCAAAGGCTTGCTTGCGACGGATAGCGCAACCGAATCAAGCCGAATTGATTGAGCATGTAAAAAAGTCTTCTCTTTGTCGGCACAAACTTCTTTCCCGAAAGGGTTTTGTGCTGCTAAAGTGAAATAGAAAGCAATGCAGTGTAATCCGGCTGACATTTTTTTCTGCTGCTGCGGCAAAAAAAAAAAAAAACAAAGGAGTGAACTCAGTGCTGCGCATTGAACAATTGACTAAAATATACAAAGGCGGCAAAAAAGCAGTGGACAATCTCAGCTTACACGTGGAAGCGGGTGATATCTATGGTTTTATCGGTCATAACGGCGCCGGCAAGACCACGACATTGCGGGCCTGTGCCGGAATTATTGAATTTGATCTGGGCAGGATCATGATCAACGGTCATTCCATTGTGGATGAGCCGGTGCTCTGTAAACAGCAAATGGCTTTTATTCCGGACAATCCGGATCTTTATCAATACCTGACCGGCATCCAATACCTAAATTTTATCAGTGATATCTATGCTGTCAGCCAGGAAGAGCGGGAACTGCGCATCAACAATTACAGCCGGCGTCTGGAGCTATATTCTAACTTAGGTGATTTGATCTCTTCTTACTCCCATGGTATGAAACAAAAATTAGCTGTGATTGCGGCTTTGTCGCACAAACCAAAGCTCTTGCTCCTGGACGAGCCTTTTGTTGGTCTCGATCCCAGCGCTTCCTTTATGCTGAAAACAATCATGCAGGAAATCTGTGCCGAAGGCAGCGCCATTTTTTTCTCCACTCATGTTCTGGAAGTGGCTGAAAAACTCTGTAATAAAATAGCCATCATTAAAGACGGCAAACTGATTCGCTCCGGAACGATTGCAGAAGTGCGCGGCGATGAAAGTCTGGAAACCGTTTTCCTGGAGTTGATTGAACATGAATAACATCCTGTCCCTGGTAAAACTTTATTATACCGGTGTCTTCGGCATTAATAAAGTGCTTCACAGCAAAGACAAAAAAGAAAAACGCAATGCCCTCGCTAAGTCGGGTATGATTCTATTCACTATGGTAATCATGATCGTCTATGTGTTTACCTATTGCTTCGGCATCGCGGACAGTTACGGTGTGATCGCCGGTTATCAGGTCATCCTTGCCATGATGATGGCAATGACCAGCGTAATGTGTTTCATCAATACCGCGCTGAAAGGCAGCGGAATGCTGTTTCGTTCTCAGGATGACGATCTTTTGACCTCTCTGCCGATTCCCTTCAGCCAATTGATCGCAGCCAAACTGATTAACCTTTATTTGTACAATCTGTTTTTTTCCGCCTTCCTCATGATTCCGGCTGTGATTGTCTACAGCCTGCGGGTTGCCGTCGGCTTGCCGTTCCTGCTTTTTTCAAGCGTTGGTATTCTTTGCATACCAGTCCTGCCGATGATAACCGCCAGCGGCGCCAGTATTTTAATCGAGCTCTTTTCCAGCCGATTTCGTTATAAAAATCTGCTCAATCTGGTTCTGACCTTTGCTTTTGTCAGCCTGATCATGCTGGGCTCTTTCTCGCTGGAATCAATGAGCATGGAGAAAATCATCACTTTGGCTGATTTTATCATGCAGAAAATCTATGCGCTTTATCCCCTGACCAAACTATTTACCTTGGCTGTCATCCATGGCAATACGCTGTATCTGCTGGCCTTTCTGCTCTCCGCCCTGCTGCCGTTTGCTGCCTTCTCTTGGCTGACGGCCCGCTATCACAACAAGATCAAGGAATTCCTGACACCAATCAGCCGCCATACCGAATACCGTGATCAAACGCTGCAATCCTCTTCTGTGCTGAAGGCGCTTTATCGCAAGGATTTGAAATACTACTTTTCCTGTAATATCTATGTGTTCAATACAATTTTTGCTTCAATTATGATGGTTGGTGCGGCGGTTTATCTCTATCTGCAGCGGACGCAAATTCTCTTAAGCTTAGCTCTTACCCCGCAGCTGATCGACGGTCTCTACGCCTTCGTTCCCATCGCAATCTGTGCCTTCATCGCGATGGCCTGCACGACCTCGGTAGCGCTTTCCTTAGAAGGACCGATGTATCCTTTATTAAAAAGCTTACCGCTGCAGCCAATTCGGGTCTATCTCAGTAAAATTTTGGTTAATTTAACGATCACGCTTCCGGCTGTGCTGATCGCTGTGCCCCTGGTGGCCCTGGCAGTCAGACTATCCCTCTTTCACATCGTGATGAGTTTGCTCATCCCCTGTCTGTTTGCCTTTTTCATGGCGCAGCTGGGTATCCTCGTCAATTTGTCTTTCCCGAAATTCGATTGGACCAGCGAAGTCGTCATGGTCAAGCAAAGTTTGAATGTGATCGTGGCGATGCTGCTGAACTTCCTGACGCTGGCGGCCATGGCGGTCCCTTTGCTGAAAACAGCTTCTAACCTGCATCCAACCTTGCTGCTCGTTGATGCCGGTCTGCTTGTTTTACTCAACGGCGTCCTCTTTCGCGTTCTGCAGGGCTGGGGCAGCAAGCTGTTTTACCAAATCGGCTAAGCCCAAAAAGGGATACAGAGCCGGCTTCCTCGAAAACAAGTGAGTGTGTGAGATGGAAACACTTGCTTCAGCCTGACGAAGCGAATCAGTTGATTCTCCGCCAAAAGCAGAAAACCCGGGGTATGCTGCCGGCGCGTCTGCCGCCCTACAGGCAGCAGGCAGACAGAAGCTTGTCCCGGGTTTCTTTCGTTTGAACATGGATTTTACGATTTCAGCAAACGGAGGAGGCTATTGACCGGAACCGGCTGCACCATCGGTAAGAACACCATCATCTGAGCGTGCGGCGCCGTCGTGATCGGCTGACCTTGCTGATTCAGCAAATCTTTGGCGATGATTTCCAGCCGCTGCATGTCCGGCAGCAAAATTTCCAGTCTGTCCCCTGCTGAAAAATGGTTTCTTTGCTCCAGCCAGACGCCCTGTTCCGTTCTTTTGCGCACGATACCAACGAAGTCGATCGCGCGCTGCAGCGGTTCCCCCGTATAACTTTGCGCTTCGGCGCCCGGTTTGCCAAAATAGAAACCGGTCGTGAAGGCTCTCGTGCCGGTTTTTTCAATTTCCTGCAGCCATTGCGGATCGTATCGATAATGCTCCGGATCGGCGCAATAAAGATCGATGGCGCGGCGATAAACACCTGTTACAGTCGCCACATAGTGCAAACTCTTCATTCTGCCTTCGATTTTCAGGCCATGCACACCGCTGTGGATTAATTCCGGCAGATGTTCAATCATGCAAAGGTCACGGGAATAAAAAATTGTTGTACCGTTCTCATCCTGATTGACCGGAAAGTATTCCCCGGGACGCTTTGCTTCCAGCAGATGATAACGCCAGCGGCAAGGTTGTGTACAGTCACCGGTATTGGCGTTACGGCCGGTCAGAAAATTGGAAATCAGACAACGTCCGGAATAAGACATACACATGGCGCCATGCACAAAACACTCTATCTCGGCACTGCAGTTTTGCCGAATGACAGCGATTTCCTGCAACGAGAGCTCCCGTGCTAAAATCAAGCGGGAAAAGCCCTGCTGCTGCCAGAACTGCGCGCTGCGATAATTGACGGTATTGGCTTGCGTACTGAGATGATAAGCGGTATGGGGAGCGAATTGTTTGGCGATTTGCAGCACACCGGGATCGGAAATGATCAGAGCATCCACTCCAAGACTCTCGAGCTGCTGCAGATAGGCCGGTAAATCGTCAAGCGCTTCGTTGTGCGGCATGCTGTTGACCGTGATATAAATACGCTTGTTTAAGCGATGTGCCAGGCGGACGGCTTCCGTCAGCTCTTCCGCACTGAAATTGCCGGAGCGTTCCCGCAGACCGTAACGCATTCCGCCGCAATAACAGGCATCCGCGCCAAAAGCAAAGGCGATTTTCATTTTCTCCAGATCGCCGGCCGGAGCCAGCAATTCGGGTTTCTGCATGGAATGATCACTCCCCGTAGATTTTATTCGTCCAGTATTGGTGTTCTTCGTAGGTTTTGCTGAAATGATGTTTACCGTCGGTATCCGCGACAAAATAATAATAATCACTGACTGCCGGATGCAACACCGCTTCAATGGCAGCGAGACCCGGATTCGCCACCGGCCCCGGCGGTAAACCGCTATACAGGTAGGTATTATAAGGCGAATCGATTTCAGTATCGGCGATACTGAGAACATCCTTATGCTCTTTCAGGATATACTGCACCGTAGCGCAGGATTGCAAAGGCATATCGATGGCCAGACGATTGAAAAAGACGCTGGCAACCAACGCGCGCTCTTCTGCATCTTGCGATTCTTTTTCAATGATGGAAGCCAGGGTAATAATCTCATCGCGGTTGAGCGGGCAGTCCGCTGGAATCACGACTTCCTGCATGACTTTATCGAATTGCGCCCGCAATAAATCGATGATGTCTGCCGCAGTCATATATTTCGCCAAATAATAAGTTTCCGGATAAAGATAACCTTCCAATTCATAGATGACCTCCGGCGAGGCATCCGTCCGATGATAGGTCGGGATGGCATCCAGAAACTGAGTCTTTGTCACCACACCGGTCTTCTCTACCAGGACAGCCACTTCATCGATGGTGGTTCCCTCGGGAATCGTCAGAGCGTAGGCATTCAAGATCATATCTCCCGTCACTATTTTATTGAGGATGGTATTGGCCGACATGTCAGCCCTGATTTCATAACTCCCTGCTCTGATACGGCTGCTTTTTCCGCTCAAATGGGCATGGATGGTAAAAGCAGTGCTGCTGCGAATCAAATCAGCATTTTTCAAAGCCGCCGCGATCTCACGGACGGTATCCTGCGGCTTTACTTCAAAGACCTCTTCTGTCGCATTGTTGCTGGGTGAAAGCAAAAATCCAAAGATTCCAAATAACAAGAGCAAGAAAATCAAGAGCGAAAAAATCGCCCTGTTTCTTTTTCGATCGGCAGCAAATTTCATTTTTCCACGTTCCTTATCCTTGCAGTATCGGTAACAGTTTTTAATTGCACAGTGAGCGTCCGGAATCCTCTATTCTTTGTAAAATCATACGAAGAAAAACCCGATTTGCATGATAATTCATACAAACCGGGTTCCCGCCAGCCATTGACCGAAGATTATTTCTTCTCTTCTTCTTCGTCTTCTTCTTCTTCGTCTTCTTCTTCGTCTTCTTCTTCGTCTTCTTCTTCGTCTTCTTCTTCTTCGTCTTCTTCGGCAACTAATTCTTCCCAGGCAGCGACCACTTTGTTCCATTCGTCTTCATCGGTAATATCAACCAGGACGTCTTCGTCGTTTTCGTCGGTTTCAATACGAAGGATCACTGCTTCATCATCATCGTCACTTTCCAACGGGAAAAGAACAGCATATTCCTGTTCTTCGATTTCAATGATTTCCACCAATTCAAATTCGTGTTCTTCGCCGTCATCGTCGACTAACGTAACAACTTCCATATCTTCGTCTTCGTGTTCGCAATTGCATCCAGCTTCTTCACAGCCGCAGGAGCAAGCAGGTTTTTTCTCATCGGGCATTTTGTGCACCTTCCATTTCTGAATTTTTTTGTAAATTTCAACTTCACTTTAATCGGCAAAGTAAAACAGTAGATTTCTATTTTGAGCTTTACTGACTGCATCATTTTACCATAGTAAATTCAGGTTGTCAATGCAAAAAAACCGCTGATCGACTAAAGTGAGTCCATATAGGACTGCAAGATCAGCGCGGCAGCCAGCTTATCAATTACCTGCTTGCGTTTTTTGCGGGAGACATCGGCGGAAATCAAAAATTGCCGGGCGCTCTTGGTGGTCAATCGTTCGTCCCAAAAAAGCACGGGCAGAGCAAACCTTTCCGCCAGCTGCGCAGCAAATTCCTGGGTGAACACGCCTTGCGGTCCGATGCTGTTATCCATATTTTTGGGCAGACCTACCACAAACGCCGTGACGGCAAACTGCTCAACCAGTTCCTGCAGACGCTTAAAATCCTGTTCCGGGTCGCTGCGGCGGATGACTTCCACCCCTTGCGCCGTAATCCCCAGTAAGTCGGATACTGCCACGCCAATCGTGTGGCTGCCAACGTCAAGACCCATCAAACGATTTGCAAAGGTCATACTTTCTCATTGTCCTCCGGTGAGTCCAATGGTTTTTGTTTTAAATAGAAGCGTACCAATTCCTCCAAAACCTCATCCCGGTTGACGGTTCGGATTAAATTTCTGGCGCCTTTATGGCTCGTGATATAGGCCGGATCACCGGAAAGAATATAACCAACAATTTGATCAATTGGATTATAATTTTTTTCCTTTAAAGCCTGATTTACCTCGGCTAAAATAGTGTGAATGCTTTTTTCTTCATTCTCCATTCCTTTGAAGCGCATGGTTTGATTATGAATGTCACTCATTGTATCAACCTCCCCTTCTTTCGTTTCGCTTTTGCAAGGCGCGATTCCTCTTGAATCCAATTGAGCTAGAAATGAAATTTCAGCCTAGCCTTATCTCTCGCTCTGTAAATGCAGCGCGATTTCCAAAATGGCCAGTTTGATATGTTCGTAGGTTAAGCCGCCCTGAACATAGGCCGTATACGGCGCCCGCAGCGGTGCATCCGCGCTGAGTTCAATGGAAGCCCCCTGCACAAAGGTGCCGGCTGCCATAATTACCGGATGGCTGTAGCCTGGCATATCCCAAGGTTCCGGCAGCACATGCGCGTCGACCGGAGAAGCCCGCTGCACCGCCCGACAGAATTCAATCAGCGGTTTGCTGTCGGAAAAACGAATCGCCTGAATGATATCATTGCGGCTCGCTTGCCAGGCCGGCGATACGTCATAACCGAGCTCCTGCATGACAAATCCCAGCAGGTGCATCCCTTTTACAGCCTGCGCGACTGTATGCGGGGCCAAAAATAAACCCTGAAACATCAGACGCTGGCTGTCACCAAAGCTGGAGCCCATCTCCAAACCCAAGCCGGGCATGCTGTAACGGGCAGCGGCCGCTGCAATCAATTCCTGGCTGCCGGCCAGATAACCGCCGCCGGGTGCCAAACCGCCGCCTGGATTCTTGATCAGCGATCCCGCAATCAGATCCGCACCGACATCCGTTGGCTCCAGAAAATCGGTAAATTCACCGTAACAGTTGTCTATAATCACTCGGGCGCTCGGCTGCAGTGCTTTGACCGTCTGGATCGCACGCTTGATCTCGGCAATGCTGAAGGCATTGCGCCATTCATAGCCGCGGGAACGCTGAATCAAAACCGCTTTGACATCCGGCGTCAGGACGGCGGCGATGCCAGCAAGATCGATCTGTTGCTGCGCATCCAGGTCCAGCTGCTTGTAACCGATGCCGTACATTTTAAGATTCCCCGCAGCAGAACCCTCCAGACCGATAACCTGCCGCATGGTGTCATAAGGCAGCCCGGTCAGCGAAAGCAAACTGTCTCCCGGACGCAACGCCGCAAAAAGCGCCGTGCCAACCGCGTGCGTACCGGAAACAAATTGCCCCCGCACCAAAGCGGCTTCGGTATGAAAAACCTTGGCATAGACCTGATCCAATACTTCTCTGCCAGGATTACCGTAACCATAACCGGTAGCCGGCTGCAGATGTAAATCGGAAACCCGGCACATCCGCATCGCCTGCAGGACCTTGCTTTGATTCTGCAAAGCAATCCGCTCCATCCGCAGAAACTGAGGTTTTAAACACTCTTCGCCTTGTTCTATGATTGCCTCTATGCTTTTCTCAGTCATGCTCTGTTTCCTTGCTCTGCTGTAAACGGCTGAGAAGCCGTTCCTGAAACGCTTCGCTGCTCTCCAGCAAAAGATGCATGCCGTCTTCTTCGGCCGTGCGCTGCAAAATTGTTGCATTTTCATGGATTAAATTCAGCAGTTCTCCCTCCTGATAGGAGATGATCACCGCATAAACCGGCCGCTGACTGGCGAAATAATCCTGAATTGCCTGCAGCAGCTGCTCTTTCCCCCGATTCTCCCGCACCGATACGGCTACCGCGTTGGGATACTCTGCCATGACTTTTTCTAAGACCGAAGGCGTGGTCAGCGCATCAATTTTATTGAAGACAGGGATGACGGTCTGCGTTACTTTCAGCTCTTTCAGAAGATCGAGGCAGGTCTGCATTTGTTCTTCGTAATTATTGTCGCTGATATCGATCACATGCAGCAACAGATCGGCATACTGCAGTTCATCCAACGTAGAGCGGAAAGCCGCAATTAATTGATGCGGCAGATCATGAATGAAACCGACGGTATCGGAAAGCAGAATTTCCCGCTTGTTGTTCAGACTGAACGTCCGTGTGACGGAATCCAGGGTAGCGAACAATTTATTTTCCGCTAAGACATTACTGTCACAAAGCCAATTTAAAATGCTGCTCTTGCCGGCGTTGGTATAACCAACCAAAGCGACAACCGACATGCCGCTGCGTTGACGCGCCCCCTTTGAGACCTGCCGGCGCTTGCCGACTTCGTCGATCTCCTTCTGCAGAAAATTGATGCGGTCGCGGATGATCCGTCTGTCCTGTTCCAGCTTGCTTTCACCGGGACCGCGGGTGCCGATACCGCCGCCCAAGCGTGATAAGGAGCTGCCCAGACCGGCCAAACGGGGTAAGCTGTAATTCAGCTGTGCCAATTCCACCTGCAGTTTCCCTTCGCTGCTTTGCGCACGCTGGGCGAAGATATCCAGAATCAGCTGGTTGCGGTCGATTACACGGCAGTTTATTACCCCGCTGATGTTTCTTAATTGAGAAGGGCTCAGTTCATCGTTAAAAATCACCAGATCTGCCTGCATTTCCTCCGCATAGAGACCGATTTCTTCGGCTTTGCCTTTGCCGATGTAAAAAGCACTGTCCGGGTGCGGCAGCCTTTGAATAAATGTCTGCAATACTTCGGCACCGGCCGTATCCGCCAGCGCAGCCAATTCCTTGATGCTTTCGCTGATATCCCAATTTTGCTTCGGCAGCTGCAAAGCAACTAAAATGGCCAGTTCTTTTTTATTTTCTGCTGTGTCTTGCGTTGTTTTCATAAATTCCTTTCCTGCGGTCGGGGTCTCTTCCCGTCCTGAAAAATTTTGCCGACAAACACCCTGATCCTACGATTCTATTATTCGACTCCTTGAGCTCAAATTCCTTTTCGAACGGATCAGGCAGATTATCGAGTAAAGCCGTAAAACCCCTTGTTTTAGCTATGGGGAGTGTCAAGACTTGAGATCTTTACCTTTACTGAATTCCGCTCTGAACCCTCTGGGATTCCTCTGAAGACTTGCGCTGTGATCACGTTAAAACAAGATTACCTTAAGCATTTCAGAGAAGTGCAGTCAAAAAAAACCGCGGGCATCCTGCAGCGAAGCTTCACCCTTTCAGGTGGAGCCGGCATCAGGATGCCCGGCGGTTTTATCAAGGCTGCTTCAGCCGAAAAGAGCGACAACTCCGGGGATGCGGCAGAATCAGGATGCATCCCGGTAGTTTCTAGACACGAACGTGCTTCCATTTGTTCGATCTGAAACGGTATTGAATGACCAAAGAGCGTACTGCCTGATCGACCGCCATGGCGATCCAGGCGCCGATTAAGCCCATATGCAAATATTGCACCAAAACAAGCGCCAATCCAAGACGGAAGAACCAAACACCAATGATGGTGGAATACAGCGGCCACTTGGTGTCGCCCGCTCCGCGCAGAGCACCGGCCAAAACAAATTGGATCGACTGCAGCGGCTGCACCAAAGCGATGATCTTCAAAGCAATCGCCGAGCTGGCAATCACGGAAGCATCATCGGTATAGAGCAAAGCAACTTTATCCCCTGCAAAGAAAAGCAGCGCAGCGACGCCGAGAGAAACAAACATTGACATATTGGAAGTTGCCTTGGCAAATTTCTCCGCCATATCCGGCTTTTTCGCTCCCAAACAGCGGCCGACCAAGGAAGTGGCAGACATACCGAAACCCTGTCCGGTTGTAAACGACAAACTGTTGATATTGATCGCAACCTGATGCGCAGCATAGACGACGGTACCCAAACCGGAAACCGTACGGGTAAAAAGAATCATTCCGATCCGCATGACAAATTGCTCGGCGGCAGCGGGCATACCAACTTTGGCCACACGCTTGATCAAATCCCAGTTAAAATGATAGCCGCCTTTAAAAGAAACGGTAATCCGCTTCCCCGGTAGCAAGACGAGCGAAAGAGCCATGATACAGCCAACCAAGCGGGAAAAAGCGGTTGCTACTGCCGCACCGGTAACACCCATCCTGGGGAAAAACCAGATGCCGTTGATCAGGAGAAAATTAAAAACAACGTTGATCAGGTTGACAGCCGTATTATTGATCATCGGCGCTTTGGTATCACCGGCGCCGCGGACCATGGAATTGACGCACATCTGAATCGTGTTAAAAACCATGCTGACGGAAACAATTTGGAAATATTTCACGCCATAAAACATAGCGTCTGCTTCCGCACCCATAAACAACAGCACCGGTTTGGCGATTAAAAACATCACGGCGCCAACAAGGAGACCCAACAGGGTGACAATAATCAGAGACTGACGGGCGGTTTCATTGGCACTTTTGATATCGTGAGCGCCGATAAAACGAGCAACCACAGCCGTCGTGCCGACGTTGATCGCCATAAAAATTGCCATCGCGAACATCATCGGCTGGTTGGTTAAACCAACCGCGGTAATTGCGGCAGGTCCGATCCGGCTGACCTGAATCATATCGATCATACCAACCAAAGCCATCAAGAGCTGCTCCGCCACAGCCGGTCCGGCCAGCTTAAGGACAACCTTATTCGCTTCCGCGGCAGTAAGTTCATCCTTAAGCAAGAAGCTCTGATCATACTTTTCATGCTCTGCGGGGGAATCCGCCGAAACCGCTTCCTTTTTCCCTATTTCCTCGCTCATACAAAAACTCCCATTCTATAAGAAATATTATAAGCTAACATTTCTATACCCGTAACAATTTTCCTGCTTGAAAAGTCTGAAACTTTTCCTGCTTTTCTGTTCCATCATAAAGATTAGTGAGAAACTCTGTTGGATAGAAAAGGCCGCCTGAACTCTTTTGGTTCAGGCGGCTATTTCCCAGCTGAGTTATTTGCGGAGTGGGTTGATAGCCCGCAAATGCGACATCGAACCATAACCGCTGAGCAGGGCAGCATATTCCGTCTGATTATAGAAGGAACATTGATTTTCACCGTAGTATTTGGCCACCTCGATGCAGAAACGTGCGGTTTCTTCGATATCAATTTCATGAGAAGCTCCCGTTGCACAGCCAGGTACGGCTGTTTCTGTCGTGATGGCTACCCCCACCAGAGCGGCATCGGTCACGACGGAGGGCTGCAGGATGCTGTTGAGATGATAAAGATCATTACCATACGGTGTGATATCCTGCATGGTAACCGGCAGCACCCTGGCTGGTTGGCCGGTAGTCCATTCCATAATCGAAAGCAGGTCTTCACTGATGCGCAGAATCCAGCCATCCTTGATCGTTGGCGTAATGGCAAAGCCACGCGCATTGAAAATCCGATTGCCCTTGGTGGTATCAACCGATAAAATAGCATCAGCGGAAGCATCTACTTCATACTGATTCATGACTGCGATATCCACCGGAGAACCCATAAAAGGTACCGGCTCGTGCGGCGAGGTCGGCGAAAAAGGAGCAATATGCGTTGAGACAATCACATCGCCGGCTAAAGTATCGCCATTTTTCTGCATATCAACCAGTTTCAAGGCGACGGCCATGGCTGTGATCGCGCCGTCTCCATCAGAAACCAAACCAATACGTTCCGGTCTGGCTCCAACCCCTCCCAGACGTCCGATAATACCTAAAGTTGGGGCGCTGCCTCCGCATAATTTACCATGCTTCCCTTTGAGCAAAACATGGATGAAGTCTGTGCTGCCCTGCTCGCCCATCACGGTCAGCCAATGACACTGTTCCGCCGGCAGCCCTCTGGCAATCAATAATTCTTTTATTTTTGCGCCGCTGGCAAACGAACTATCCAGCAGCTCATGGATTTCCATTACTTGTTTGAGCATGTCGCCGTTCTCCTTTTTGTATGAATCATGCAATGATTTCTCCGGGCTGAGGGCAATATCCTGCTGCTCAGCAAGCAATTTCACTCCGCCGCAGCCGGGGGAATGTGTCTCTTTTTTAAAAAAGACAGCCGATGCACAGGGCTATAGCCAAACCGCTCCAAAGCAGCATAATGTGCTGCGGTCGGATAACCTTTATGCTGTGCAAAACCATACTGCGGATAATTACGGTCCAATTCCAGCATAATATGGTCGCGCGTGACTTTGGCAATTATAGAAGCGGCGGCAATGGAACGTACAAAAGCATCGCCTGCAATAATACCCATTTGGTTCTCATTCCAGAAGGCAAGAACCCAGGCGTCAATCAAAAGAAAATCCGGTTTGGGCTGCAGGGTTTCCAGCGCTCGCTGCATAGCCAAAAAATCCGCCTGACGAATATTCAGCCGGTCAATTTCCGCTGCCGTTGCCTGACCGACACTATAACAGACTTCCGCAGTCAATTGAGCGAACAAAGCTTCCCGTTTTGCTGCAGTCAGCTTTTTGGAGTCGTCCAGGCCGGCCAATTGATAAAAAGGCGGCAGGATGACGGCGGCCGCTACGACCGGACCCGCCAGGGGACCGCAGCCTGCCTCATCAATCCCGGCAATGGCTGAAAATCCTTTTTGTGCGAGGTTTTCTTCCCATGGCAGCCAGATTTTTGCAGATTTTGCTTTCGGCATCGCTATTGCCCCGCTTTTTGACCGACAGGTGGCAGTTCCAGTGAGATACGTCCGATTTTACCCGAACGAAAGTCGTCCAAAAGCATCTGTGCAGTGCGGTTAAGATCGACCAGATTGCCCGCAACCAAACATCCTTTATTGCGCCCGATTTGTGCCAGCAAAAGCTCTCCATCCCCGGGCAGCGGCACCGTCAGACAATAACGTTCGGTCAGCAATTTGGGATAAGCTGCAGCCAGCCAGGCGGCTAAGAAGCGGCCGACTTCTTCCAGGTTGTATACTTCGTCCGAGATTGCGCCGGTCGCGGCCAATTTCATGCCGACCGTCTGATCGTTGATTTTGGGCATCAGAATACCCGGCATATCCAGAAGATCCAGGTCACCGCGGATCCGGACCCATTGAATTTGTCGTGTCAAGCCGGGACGGTTGGCTGCCGCTGCTTTTCGGCTGCCGATCAATTGATTGATCAAAGAAGATTTTCCCACATTGGGGATACCAACCATCATTAAACGGGCCGCTCTGGGCTTCCTGCCTTTATTGACCCATTTTTGCAGCGCTTCTGCCGCCAAAGGCTGAACCGCCGCAGGCAGGCGATTGAGATTTTCACCTGTGCTGCTGGAAAGGGCAATCGCGATTTCTCCTTGCCCTGAAAACCATTGCAGCCAGAGTTTGGTCTGGAGCGGATCGGCCAAATCAGATTTATTCAGTATAATAATCCGCGGCTTTCGCTCGGTCAGCGATTTAATATCCGGATTGCGGCTGGCTAAAGGTAATCTGGCATCCACCAATTCCATGATTACATCTACCAAAGCAAGATTTTCTTCCACTAAGCGCTTCCCCTTGACCATATGTCCCGGGTACCATTGAATTGTCGCCATCTGCCTCACCTGTTTTCCCAAAACTACCGGATGATTCTGATCTGCCGTAACGGCCAATAAACTGCGATTGCTTTACCGCGGATATTTTTTCCGGGGATGGTTCCCATCACCGAATCCCTGCTGTCCAAACTGACGGCACGGTTATCACCCATCACAAAATAATGATCTTCCGGAATGATCAGCGCAGCCATTGTCTGCTCAGAAGAAACCGAACCCAGATAAGTCTCCGGTAAAAGAGTGCCGTTGATATAAACCTGACCGCCGGCAATGGAAATTTCCTCACCGGGCAGGCCGACCACACGTTTGACAAAATAACGTCGGGGATCGGCAGGCAGCTGAAAGACAATAATGTCTCCTCTTGCCGCTTCACCCATTTTCAAGCTGATGATTCGTTCGCCGCTTTCCAGGGTCGGCCGCATTGTGGAACCGTCTGCCCGTAGGAATTCTGCCACATAAATCCGAAAAAGCAAAGCTGCGACTGCCGCGATCAACAAGGCCACAACCCACTCGATCATTTCTTTTCGTCTTTTCTCTTCCATACTACGCCCTCTGAATAAAAAAACCGCTTCATTCGATTCGCCTTGTTCGATTTTCTTGTTCAGCACAAGTACTATCGAGGATAAGGAGTTGATCTATGAAGCAGTTTTTGTGATTAGCGAATTTCCTTCACGCGAGTAGCGGCTTTACCAACCAGTTTGCGCAGATAATACAGGCGTGCGCGACGGACAAGACCACGCTTCAATACCTCTATCTTGGCGATTCTGGGTGACTGCACCGGAAAGGTTCTCTCGACTCCGACGCCGTAAGAGATTTTACGGACCGTAAAATTTTCTCTCAAGCCATCACCGGAACGAACAATTACCAATCCTTCAAAAATCTGGATCCGTTCTTTTTCGCCTTCTACGACCTTGGCATGCACACGCACTGTATCTCCAACTTTAAAAGCCGGTAAATCAGAACGCATCATCCCTTTTTCAAGTTCCACGATTGTGGGATGCATAATATGATTCCCCTTTCATCTTAAGTGTTCATACGCATCTGGAATGCCAGCGGAGCACTCGTATATAACATACGGATTATATCATAGATCGTCTTTGTTCACAAGTGGTGCAATCGAGAGAGTTTTGTATGATAAATTACTTTCCGCAAGGATTTCGGCGAGAAGAATCCTATCCTCCCGATCTAGACGCGCTTTTGCCAACAGATCGGGACGAACCCGCCAGGTTTTTAAAAGTGACTGTTTCCTGCGCCAGACGGCGATTTTTTGATGATTACCCTGCAATAAAATCGCCGGTACCCCGGCACCTTCATAGACGGCTGGGCGGGTATACTGCGGATATTCCAGCAAACCGTCACGAAAACTCTCATCGTCACTCGATTCATCGTGTCCCAGCACACCGGGCAGCAAACGGACTAAACCATCCGTTAAAACCATGGCGGGCAATTCGCCGCCGGTTAAGACATAATCTCCGATGGATAATTCCTCATCTGCCAGCTGATCGATAATTCTTTGATCAATTCCCTCATAATGGCCGCAAAGCAGCGCAATCTGCGGCTTTTGCGCCAACCTTTGCAAATCTGTTTGCTGCAACTGCTTGCCGGAGGGGCTGAGGTAGATCAGATAGGGCGGCTGCGTTAAAGCAGCGCAGAGCGATTGCCAGGCCGCAAAGACCGGCTCCGGGCGCATCAGCATACCGACACCACCGCCAAAGGGATATTCATCCACTTGATGATGTTTTTCCAGAGAATAAGCGCGCAGTTGGTGCAGCACGATTTCCACCAAACCTTTTTTTTGCGCCCGTTCGAGGATGCTGGTATGCAGGGGACCTTCAAACATTTCCGGAAATAAGGTCAGGATATCGATACGCATCGCTCCCACCTACAGCAAACCGGCCAGCAACTTGACGGTGATGCGTTTGTTCAGCAGATCGGTAGCGAGAATTACCTCATCAATCACCGGCAGCAGCAGTTCGGTCTGTTCTTCCGTCGCAAGAGCACGCCCTTCTTCGCTCAGCTCCACAACGTACACATCGTTGGAACCGGGAGACAGTACATCCTTGACTTTACCTAAAAAGAGACCGTCCTCCAGATAAACAGCCATACCAAGGATCTGATAAATATAATATCTGCCCTCCGGCAGCGGCATCAATTCACTTTCTGCAATGGTCAGCACCGACTGCAGCCAGGGGGTTGCTTCGTTCACGTCCCGGAATTCCGCAACTTTTAGAATGATAAAGCCTTTATGCAGGCGTGCAGCCAGCGGATGCAGCCAGATTTCTTTCCCATTGGCAGACTGGGCCAGCATTTGTTTGGTTTGGTCAAAACGTTCCGGAAAATCCGTCAGCGGGAATACTTTGATCTCCCCTTTTAAGCCATGCGTTCCGGTGATTTTACCAATTTGAAAGCGTTTTTCTTCCGACATTCGATGCACCCCTTTCCATGGAGAATATCTGCAACGACCTCATCTTGCAGGATCAATACCTGGCTGTTATTCTCAGGCCGGAGGCCGCCGACTGCCGCTTGGCTGCTGCCACTGCTTTTTATGTGCGGCCGGCAAGCGGCTGCGCTGAGCGCCGGTCTCCGAAGAGCAAGCGGGTAAGAAAGATTCGGTAACAATTAGCTTGACGCGGACAGGATCATGGATTCGCATGGGTTTGCCTGCCTTGCTGCGAGAGTGTAAACCTAAAAAACAGCAAATAGGGAACTGCTTGGCAGGCGCATCGCCGGCTTCTGCAGTTCCCTAACGATTGATTTCAGTGCTATTCCGCCGTCACCTTGTCAATAATATCCAGATTGATACGCTTTTGTTCTTTTCCGGCAGCTGCTTTCAAAACAGTCCGCATCGCTTTGGCAATTTTTCCTTGACGACCGATGATTTTCCCCATATCTTCCGGTGCAACCGAAAGCTCATAAGTTATCTCAGTTTCCGTCTCGGTTTCCTTAATTACGATTTGTTCGGGCTGATCTACCAACGCTCTTGCCATTACTTCCACCAAAGCTTTCATCACTTTTCTCCTATCACGAATTGCTTAGAGAAGACCGGCCTTTTGAAAAAGAATGCGAACCCGGTCAGAAAGCTGAACTCCTGTCGCCAGCCATGCTTTTGCTCTTTCCTCTTGAATTTTCAGAGTAGCGGGTTGGGTTGTCGGATCGTAATAACCAATCTCCTCAATGAATTTACCATCGCGCGGTGCATGGGTATCTGCAACAACCACACGATAGAACGGTGCTTTTTTAGCCCCTAAACGACGTAAACGAATTTTTGTAGCCACTTAAAACACCTCCTTTCCGGAATTTATTCTATGAAACCGCTCCCGGTGTTTGTAGAAATTAAAATTTGATTCTACCAAACGGGTTCAGCGAATTCCCCCTGTTTTGATTTGTCTTTTGCATTTTACCGCTCGCCCTGGTCATCTGCTGCATCATCTTTTTGGTCTCTTCAAAGTCTTTCAGCATACGGTTGACATCCTGCACCCTGGTGCCGCTGCCGGCTGCAATACGCTTTCTGCGGCTGGCATTGAGCAACTCCGGTTTGCGGCGTTCCTGCAGGGTCATCGATTGAATGATCGCTTCCATCTTCTTCAAACCGGACTGATCCAGATCTTCTTCTTTGATATCGGGCAGCCCCGGTATCATTTTCATCAATTGGCTCAAAGGACCCATTTTTTTGATCTGCTGCATATTTTTTAAGAAATCATCCAGATCGAGTTCATTCTTGCGCAGTTTTGCTTCCATCGCTTTCGCCTGCTCCAGGTCGACGTTTTCCTGCGCTTTTTCAATCAACGTCATCACATCGCCCATGCCGAGGATGCGGGAAGCTAAACGGTCGGGATAAAACGGTTCCAATGTATCCATTTTTTCACCGGAACTGATGAATTTAATCGGTTTGCCGGTGACCGTCTTGATGGATAAGGCAGCGCCGCCGCGGGTATCGCCGTCCATCTTGGTCAGAATCACCCCGTCAATGCCAATCTGATCGCTGAAGCTGCCGGCTACATTCACCGCATCCTGACCGGTCATCGCATCGACGATAAGCAGGATTTCATGCGGATGTAGACTGGCTTTGATTCGTTTCAGCTCATCCATCATGTTTTCATCCACATGCAGACGGCCGGCTGTGTCGAGCAGCACCGTATCGCGGCCCTGCGAAAGCGCCACGCCAATGCTAAGTTTGGCGATATCTACCGGATCACCCTGACCCTGGTCATAAACGGGAATACCGAGTTGTTTGCCTAGCACATGCAGCTGTTCGATGGCAGCCGGGCGATAGACGTCACAGGCTACAAGCAGCGGTTTTTTTCCTTGTTTGCGCAGGTAATTGGCCAATTTGCCGGCAGCAGTCGTTTTACCGGCACCCTGCAGACCCACAAGCATGATAATGGTGGGAAGTTTGGAAGAGACAGTCAGTTTCGACTGGGTGCCGCCGATCATCTCCACCAGTTCGTCATAAACGATTTTTACCACTTGCTGACCGGGTGTTAAAGACTCCAGGATTTCAGCGCCCATGGCTTTTTCCTTGATGCGGCCGACAAAATCGCGCACCACTTTAAAATTGACATCGGCTTCCAGCAAAGCAACGCGCACTTCGCGCATCGCTTCGTTAATATCAGCTTCGGTCAGCCTGCCTTTGCCGCGCAGACGTTTTAAAGTGTTCTGCAGTTTTTCCGATAAGTTTTCAAACAAAGTGCCGGGCTCCTTTCTATATCAAGCGGATTTTTTCCAACAAGCAGCGCAAAGCCGCTGTTTCATCTTCATTCAATTTAGCGGTAAGCGAATCCAACACCAACTGAAACTCTTTCGCCAGCTTGTCGGCAGCTTGATTGCGCTGCAAAAGCTGCAATACAGCTTCGTATTGCTCCAAATGCGCAACCAGGCGCTGTACCTGATCGTGCACTGCCTGGCGTGAGACGTCAAACGCCGCCGCCACTTCAGCCAGCGTGTAATCATCGGAATAGTACATACTGAGCATCTGTTGCTGCCTGTCTGTAAAAAGCCCGGCATAACAATCGATCAGCTGATTGATCGTTTCGGTTTGCTGCAGTTTGTCCTCCATCGCATTCACCTTTTGCTTTAGTCAACTTATTTCCTTGACATCATAGCATGTCAGGCGAGTCCTGTCAAGTAGTTTTATTGACAAGACATTTTAGAACTTATTTACCAAAATTGATGATTGGTTTTTCAATGATTGAAGATCCTGACGAAGGAAGCTTCCCGAAATGAAATTTCTTGCGGGTTTGGATCTACTTTCTATGCTTGCACAATCAAGGTCACAAATTCAAACTGATTGCAGTCAACCAAACCGCGGTCGGTTAACCGCAGTTCCGGAATACAGGGCAGGGAAATCATCGCCATCGTCATAAACGGTGATGCCAGATTACAACCGATCTCTCTCCAGGCGGCAGCTAAAGCTGCCACTTGCTTTGACATGGCTGCCGCCGATAGGTCATTCATTAAACCGGCGATCGGCAGAGCAACCAGACCAAGCACTTTGCCGTCCGCCACCACAACCATACCGCCGTTGCTTTGAATCAGTGTGTTTGCAGCCAGCGCCATATCCTGATCATTGGTGCCGATCACTAGCAAATTGTGCGCGTCATGCGCTACCGTGGAAGCCATGGCGCCTTTTTTAATTTGAAATCCTTGCACAAAACCATAACCGACTTTGCCGGTGGCATGATGGCGCTCAAAAACAGCTGCTTTGAGCAGATCCCGCCGGCAATCCGCCTCCAATAATCCGTTATGGCTCTGCATCGTTACTTCTTTCCCGGTTGTGCCGATCTGGGCGGCATGCACTTCGATGACACGCACCAAAGCCTGCAACCGGTCGCATGGAATGCCAAATGAAGCAGCCGTGATCTGCTGCTTGATCTGCATGGAATGCGTCGCCGCAGCCGGATACGTGTAATTCTTTCTCTCCTGCAGCATCACACCGTTTTCAGCGACCGGTATCCCATCAATAATCACCCGGAAAACATCAATTTTCTGTAAATCATGGAAAAACACCAGATCCGCCGCTTTGCTGGGAGCAATCGAACCGATTTCCGCATCCATGCGGAAGCATTGCGCGCAATTAATCGTTACCATCTGAATTGCCGTCAGCGGATCCACGCCTTCTTCAATGGCGCGGCGCAGCAGCCGGTCGACATGACCTTCGGTCACCAGTGTGTGCGGATGCGCATCGTCCGTCACCAGAACCGCCATTCTTGTGTCCACTTTATGCTCTGTGATGGCTTTGATCGTCGCTTTCAGATCCTGCCAGGCAGAACCCTCGCGGATCATGGCATACATGCCCAAGCGCATTTTGGCTAACGCTTCTTCTGCCCGGGTGGACTCATGACAACAGCGGATACCGGCGGCAATAAAAGCGTTTAAGCCTTTGCCGGTCTCCGGTATCGCATAATGACCGGTGGCGATTTTGCCTGCGCGGTAAGTTTCCGCCAGTTCGGCATGCGGTTCTGCGGCGCTGGCCAGAATGCCCGGATAATTCATCATTTCGCCAAGACCTACGATTCCCGGCCAGGTCATGCTCTCTTTGATATCCTGCGCATCAATGGCCGCGCCGGTATCTTCAAAACCCGGTACGGATGGAACACAGGATGGCATGGTCGTCATGGTTTTTAAAGGAGTGTTTTGCGCATCTTCCATCATATAGCGCACTCCCTCAGCGCCCAAGACATTGCAGATTTCATGCGGATCCATATAGATGCCGGTGGTGCCATGGGGAACCACCGCTTTGGCGAATTCTCCGACGGTGAGCATGGAGGATTCGACGTGAATATGGCCGTCGAGAAAACCGGGAGCGACATAACAGCCGGCCGCATCGATAATTTTGGTTGCGGCACCGATGCAATGCCGGGCATCGCCAACCAGGGCGATCCTGCCGGCCGCAATGGCAATGTCGGTCTGCGGCAGGATTTCCGCGGTATGCACATTGATCAGTTTGGCATTGCGAATGACCAGATCGGCCGCTTGAGCACCCATCGCGACCGCAGACAACAGTTGGGTCAGTTGATCGAGCGGTTTGGTTGCAAAACAGTTAAACATCAAGAGGACCTGCCTTTCTTTGAATTTGAACCTGCGCTATGCTTCGGAGGAAAAAACAAATCTCCCGGCTACCTCAGCGTAAAGGTGCCAAACCGCAGCAACTGCGCCTCGCTTAGCGGCTGTTGATCCAAACGGCGAGATCATCGATGACCGTCTGGGCAACATGAGCGCCGATTGTATAATCGCTGACGTCTTTTGCTCCCGTGGTTGGCAGAAAAAGATGATTCAAACCGGGATATACTTTGAATTGTACATTGTCGTGTCCCGCCAGGCACTGCTGCCAGGCTGCCAAATCCGTTTCGACTTTGATTTGAAAATCGGCATCTCCCTGCAGAATCAGCATCGGAATCTGCAAATCGGCAGCCAGCTGCGCCGTATCAATGGCGTTCAGGCTCAGCCAATAAGAGGCCGGCTGTCCGGCAATGGTCGATGCAAGGTCCGCTTTGGTCAAAGCTTTGATTTTCGCTGTTTGGGCTTGGCTTTGCGCCAATAGATCCGCTTTTTCTGCCTCGCTGTATTCCGTGGAGGCTGCTAAGGCGTCGATTGTCTGATCCAACATCACATCTTCCAATTTGCGCGGTGTACCGGCCAGGCTCACGATACCCTTGACCTGGGGGTTCTTGCTGGCGATATAAGGCGCCAGCATACCGCCCATACTGTGACCGATGATATAAAGGTCCGAATCCGGCAGCCTTGCTTCGGCCAATTGAATCGCAGCTGCTACATCGTCGGTGATTTCCTGCTGCACGGTCAGATTGGCGAGAACTGCCGCATCGGCAGGCGGATATTGATAAAAACGCTTATTGAAGCGAAGAGAGGCAATTCCCTTCTCTGCCAAGCCGTGGGCGAGATCGAGGAACGGTTTATTGCCGCCGCTGCTTTCGTTCAGATCCGATTGACCGGAACCCTGTACGAGGATGACCACCGCCGGCTGCTCGATGCCCAACGGCATAGTAAAAATTCCGTCGAGCGGTTGATTTTCGATGGTGTTAATCTGAATCTTGCTTTCTGCAAAGCTGCTGTTGACAACCAGAGGCAGATCGATGGTGTAATAATTCAGCCAAAGACCGGCGATTTTATAATCAGCTTCAAAAGTAAATTTAATCTGCAAACCGCTTGCTTCGTATTGCAAAATCACCAGAACGACGGCATAATCGCTACTGTAACTGACTGAGGTTTCATAGACAGACTGATAAGCGCCAAGCGATCCAACCACAGAGTTCCAGGAAGCTGCCAAGGCTTCCTGCGATAAACTTTTGGCAACCGTAGCATCAAAAGCTTTCACCACCGGAGCGAAATCTTGCTTTACCATGCTGCCGGCATAACTTTGGCTGAGTTCCAGGAGTTTTGCCTCGTCATAAACCGGCGGTTTGCTGCCGCAGCCTGTCAAAGACAAACTAAGACTTAGCATGAGTAAGACCATGGTTGTTTTTTTCATGAATTTCTCCTTTCAATCGGTTACATTTTCATCGTTCTTGGAAAAACAAAGGACCGCAGGGTAGTTGCCGCGGCGCAGTCAAACTCCTACCGAACAGATCGCCTGTTTTTAGGGAAGAAAATTACCGCTGATTTTGCTTAATTGCCGCTTGCGTTTGAGATAGTCAGGCAAGACTGCGGCAACTACCTGCCAAAACTGCGCGGAATGATTCATCACCCTGAGATGAGCCAGTTCATGTACCACCACGTACTCGGATAGTTCCGGCGGTAAGAACAGCAATTTCCAGTTTAAATTCAAGTTGCCTTTGCTGCTGCAGCTGCCCCAGCGCGTCTTTTGCGCTTTCATCGTAATCTTTTGATAGCTTACCTGCAGAATGGGAGCATAAAGCGCCGCAGTGTGGCTGAATTCGCGCAAAGCAATCTGCCGCAGCTGTTTTTCGGCTTCGCGTTGCACCTGTTGCGGCTCGCTTGATTTGACACGCAGAATCATTGTTCCCGCCCCGGTCAGTTGCTGCAGTTCACTCTGAGTAACCTCCGGGCCTAAAATCAGCAGTTTTTGGCCCAAGCAGGAGTAGCTTTGCTTGCAGCATAATTGAAATTGCGATTTTTGTTCCGGTATTCGCTGCAGGGCAATTAGCCGTTTTTGTGCAATCCAGGCTTTCTTACTCTCAACAAAGCGTATAATCTGGGCGTCTTTCGCCTGTTTCGGCGCTCGAATCAACACTTCGCCATTTGCTTTTATCTCAATCGCCAATGTTTTTCTGGCGCTGTAAAGCAGCCTGCATTCCAGCGTTTGCTGCGGCAGCTGCAGGAAATAACTGCTTTTCATCTTGCTATCCTCAAGGCAGTTTCAATTTGCCGCCGCAGAAGCTGTAATCGCAGGGCGACCGGAGCGGCCAATACCCCGCTGGCTATCAGCTGATCCAACTCCGGCAGCGTCACCCATTTTGCCTGCTCTGTCTCCCCCGGTTGCAGCCTGATTTCCTGCAGTGTAATCTCTTTTTGCACCAGAAAGCTATCCATAAAACAACCTTCTTCTTTGTGGCTGCCTAAATAGTGTAATTCTTCCGGCTGAACACGGATGCCTGTTTCTTCCTGCAGCTCACGCCCGGCCGCTTGCCGCGCCGTTTCCCCGCTGCGGGCTGCTCCGGCAGTGTTTTCCCAGAAGCCGCCATATTCTTTCTTCTGCAGGCTGCGCAGCGTCAGTAAAATTTGTGCTTGTTTGTTGATAGTCCATACTTCCACCACCTGATGATATACCCCTGCGGGCAGCGGCAAGCCACGAAATTGTTTCTTGTGCAAGGGCCGGCGCTGTTCATCAAGAAGGTCAAAAATCTCCAAATCATCCAGTGTCCAGATAGTATAAAGCAGCGCACATTTTTCACCGGCAGCTTGCTTTTGATAATATGCCGTCAGAATGCTGCCATCCTGACGCTCAACCGAGGACGGATAACCCAAGTCGCCATCCGGCGCTCCGGCAAAAAGAATATATTCCTTCAGCCAGGTTTCACCATCATCGCAGCTGAGCATGGCGCGTTCTCCGTAAGGTGCTTCGCGGTGACCGTAAACACAAACGATAATCCCGCTGGAATGGCGCAGAAGATGCGGCGGCGCGCCGGCTGTGTCCAAACAGACAGGCAAACTCCAGGTTCTGCCGCCATCGTAAGAATCGGTCTGAAAGAGTGTGAAGGAACCGGATTGTTTTGCATCGGCGGCAGAATCGCTCTCCTGATAACGCAGCATGCCGATAATTTTCCCGCTTGGCAATTCCAAAGCGTGCGGCTCAAAGAAATGATCCCAACTGACAGCTGGCGGCAGCTCAGGGCCTCCCAAGCAGGACCAACTTTCACCACCATCAGTACTTTCATAAGCCAGAATTCGGTTCCCGGCTGGACTGTTGATCCCCTTGCCCAGATAGAGGATGCTGCCATTCTGTTTTAGAATCGGACCGTGCGGTGCTGTGACCGCTACTTTTAATTTTTCACCCCAGGTCAAACCACCGTCTCTGCTCAGACGCAAAAAAGATCCCCAGTCGTCTTTTCGGTTACGAATCAGCGCAGTATAGTCCTGAATCAGATTATATTCGGCCGGAGAAAGGCAGCTGCGCAGCCGCTGATCGTAAGCTTCGATGTAATGATAAGAATTGCTGAACCAGCTCAGCAACAGCCTCCCCTTACCAAGGTTGAGCAGCCCCGCATCGCGGTCATCCATATATGTATCGTTGACAAAGATAGGCCGGCTCCAGGTGAGACCGTCATCTTTACTGAGAAAGAGTAACGTTTTGCCGAAGGGGCAGATATGATACAGCCGGTGACCGGAGCAGACGAAGGCCAAAGTAGCGGCATCCAGTCTGGCCAGCGTTCCCCAGCCATAATAGCCAAAAACATCCTGATTGGAATTGACAATCACACCATATTGCAGCATACAAATACCTCGCCCAACTGAGCCGCCTGGCTCTCGTTTCACTAATAATCAAACAAGAATTTACAAAGGGACTATTCTCCAAAGCGAAGAATAGTCCCTTTTTTTACTCAGAATTTCGGAAAGTGCGGATGGGACGAGGCAACGCTTCGCTCGGAATCTGTGCCAACACCCCCGTCCCCATGGCTCTGTAAAAAAACGATAGCACAGCGTTACAGCATGGCTATCGTTTCAAGTTATTTTTTCACCAGGATGGAAAGTACAGCAGCTATGGTAAAAAGTGCAAAGGAACCAGCGATATAAGCAGGCTGATTATTCACACCGCCCAGATAAGCGAAAGCGAAACCAGGCCAAAACAAAACAAATGCGATCCGCAAAAACAAGACACGGTATCTTTTCCGCCAACTGACGGGAAGGGATTTCTTCTCTTTCTCAGACATGATTTTTCTCCTTTTTGTCGCTATATGTAGAAAATATTGGATAGAATCAAGACGAAGATGCCAACGATCAGCGTATTGATCAGACAGTATTTCATCGTTACATTCATAATTTCATTCTCTTTGCCATTCATGCCAACATTGGCAGCTCCGGTCATGATGGTGGAGGGTGACATCGAGACGCCCAGTGAACCGCCGACGGATTGCGCTGCTGCCATGAGGACTGCGCTCTTGCCAAGCACCAGTGCGGTTTCTTTTTGCAGGACACCAAACATGACATTGGAATTGGTATTGCTGCCGGTAATGAAGGAACCCAGGACACCGATAAAAGGTGCCATCACCGGATAAAACGCGCCGAAAACCGTTGCCACTCCGCGGGCAATCATATTGGTCATGCCGGAATCACTCATAATCAAGGCCATCATCACCATCGTGGCGATTCCCACACCGGAAGGGACGTTTTTTTCCACGGTTTTTTTCAGAGAAATCTTCATGATGTTGGGGTTTGCCCCGGTTTTCAGGACATAAATGACATAACCGAGCAAGGCTGAGAAGAGTAAAATCGGTGCCGGGTGGGAGAAAAACTGAATTTTGGAATATTTACTGGTTGCAGTTACAACATAACCCAGGGCTGTCTGCACTTCCGGATAATTCAAGCCCCAATTATAAGCAGACAAGGCGGTTTTGATCGGCTTGAGCTGCGAAAGAACGGAGATCAGGATCAAAGCGTAATACGGTGAGAAGGCAACGGTAAAACTCATTTTTTGTTTTTCTGCCGCAGCGTTTATTTTGACCTTTCCGGTATCCTTTTTACCGAGATAAGCCCAGATCATCATTACAACACAGCCTGCCAACCCTGCCATCAGCGTCGCCAGCTGCGGTGTGCCGATATAGACAGTCAGCCAGAGTGTAAAGGACATCACAGCACCGGTGCTCAAAATTTGCGGCACACTCTTTTTCACAGCAGACCAGCCGCCGAAAATATGCGCCACACAGAAACCGGTAGCGAAAATCGCTGCACTGAAGATAATCGCCATCCAGGGACCAATTACTTCACCCGGAATATTCGTCACCAGTTGTATTGAATTATAAGAAGAAGCCATGGAACCGAAAGAAATCGACCAGGAATGACCGACCAGACAAGCAGCGACTGCCACCAAGGGCGAAAAACCCATGACGACCATGATCGGCGCCACGACGGCCACCGGAATACCGAACCCGGCCAGACCTTGCAGCACAGGCGCAAAACACCAGGCCAATAAAAGGCACTGCAAACGTTGATCATCGGAAATACCGGCGATTTTCTTTCCGATCACCTGAATGGCACCGGCTCCGTCGGCAATATTATACATAAAAACGGCTCCCCAGATGATCAGCAGGACATATAAGGAAAGACTCATTCCCTTGCTGTTGGCCAAGGCCATCAAGCGGAAATCCGTGCCAAAAAAGAAATAAGCATCTGCTACGGCAACCAGCCAGGAAATGGCGCCTACTTTGGCTGCTTCCCATTGAAAAACTAAAATTCCTGTTACCAAAACCAAGACCGGCAAAATGGCCAGGAACCAATTTGCCAGTGTCAAAGGCATGTTCACGATCGTTTCAATCCCTTTCACTGTATTTCAACTGCTCCATTATAATAGGAATCGCCCTGTTATGCAAGCTTTTCGCCTTGCGAAGAAAGGCTTTCTTACGTGATAACAGGGCGTTTTTCGTTATTTTAAGTATTCTGTTTTGGGATAATCCGCAAGTCACAAACGGCGCAGCGGAAGGCAGGCGGCAATCTGCTCCGCATTCATTGCACGCATCGATCACCGCTTCCGTTGCCGATCCGTGAGGGATTCAAACCCTTTCTCTTCGGTTTTTCTGTGGAAAAGCAGCGGCTGGCCATTGCTTGACAAGCCCGTTATCGTTTCCCGGCCAAATCAGCCAACAGAGAGATCTGTCCGGCGGCTCAGGTGATTCAACCTCAAATTTTATCTTTCTCTGATCTTTTTTATGATCAAATAGATTTCGGCCAGCACAAATACGGCAATACAACCCAGTGTTACAGAAACAACCAGCGGGTAACGGCCGGCAAAGCCGGTTTCACCGGTATGTTTCAGCCAAATGCCAAGATAAGCCCAAATCATCACCAGGCCATAAGTAAAATCCTGATGCAGCAGCATGGTGAGAACACCAAGCAGCGTGCCGACCGCAAGAAGGATTGCCGTCCATACCGTCTCTGTCAGACCAAACCCATTCCAGCCTTTGCTGACCAGCAACGTCGTCGCATTGGCGATGGTTGCCACAGTGATCCAGCCAAAATAGACACTGAACGGTATTTGTATAAAAAATCGTTCTTTTGGGCTCAGTTCTCTTTGCAGGATCATGCGGTTGATCGCAATCAGGCAGCTCAAAATAACCAGCATCAGGATCATCGCCGGTGTTATTTGATGATAATGCCAGGCAAAAATCCAGGCGGCGTTCGCCAGCGACGACAAAGAAAAAATAAAGCCGATTTTACCCAGAAAATTCGCTTGTTCCCTGTTTAAACTATCTTGCAGAAGCCCAAGTTGATAGAGCGTATAGGCTGCCAATAAAAGATAAATCACTCCCCAAATAGCAAAGGTAACCGCGGCCGGAGCAAAAAGATTGGGGTAAGCATTAGCAACATCACCGGTTGTCTGACCGTTGAATTTCATGATATTTGCCAGGGCGTTGATTACAATCATCAGCAGAAACGTCGTGCCGACCAAGATACGAATATAACCTTTCACTTTATAATCTCTCATCTCATATCGCTCCTCTGCTTGTTTGCTGCCCTGCCTGTATTCTTTTTGATTCCATTTTTTACTAAATGATTGGATTACAGTTCTTATTCTCTTCCAAAACTTGTTTTCCTTCCATAGATTTCAAAAAACATACGAACCTCTGCAAGTTCTGCCAAAGGCACACCACAAGCTTCGCTTCCTGCCGCTGCGGCTACCCCGCCCTAAAATGATTCAAAATCAATCCCGGCAAGCGAGAAAACAGACCTCCGCAGCGCAGTGGGAGGTCTGTCGGAAAAGTCTTGCCTACCGTTGGCAACGGCGCCGTTAAGCTTTTTCCGCCAGGTAGATCGTGTTGATTTCCAGCCGGTACGTCATAGTGTCCGTACTGAGATCCAGATTGATGTTGATAAAACGGAAAACGAGCAGGATATTCACTTCCGGTGTTTCCAAAACCAAACACATATCCGCGATGGGAGGAAACACCGGATCGGTTTGACCCGGCGGATAAGCGGCAAGCAAGCGAGCCAGGTAGGTGTTCAGTTTATCTTCCAGAATTAAATTATCATTCAGTTTGATGCGAAAAACCGGCATGCCGGTTTTTGGTTCGGGACTCCATTGGATGAAGTAATTGCCCCGATCCCCGCTGACGGCAGCCGTCATATTGTCTTTGCCTTCCGACTGCATCAAAATCGCCCAACGATAGGCACTGACATCCAAAGCTTCGTTTGGCATAATCAGCGACGTACTGAGATAAGTGACCGGCGGAAAAACTGGTCCCTCGCTGACAAAGGCAGGTTCAAAACCTAACTTCTGTTTAAAAACAGCGCTGTCGCCGAGATCCCTCGCAAACCATGCCGGCAATTGATCGCTGTTGGTATAGGCAAGAAAATTCACCGCATCGGTAATGGCTTGACGCACTTTCATTTCCGGTAAACTGACTGCCGCCACCAATTCGCCGTTTTGTAATAGATCTTCCTGCAGCAAAAGCTTTTCCAAACGGTTGACTTGGGCACTGACCGGCAAGTCGAGATAACCAACCTTCGGCAGGACGGAAAACACAGCGAGAGCACACAGCAGCACGGCAATGAAATTATGTGAATTCTCTTTTTTCCAGAACAATAAAATAGCTGCAATCGCTGAAAAAATCCAGGTGACGGCAAAGGCATACTCTTCCACTTTTAAGCCACTTTCGTTCAAACGCAGGAGCAAAGCCCAGAGTTCAAAAATCAAAATGAGCAGAGCGGCAAGCGGATAGAATTTCCTGTAAAATTTGGCTATAGCAGATTGCTGACGGGTTACCATGAGATGCAGCCAGATGCCAAAAACAGCATAACCGGTGGCAATCCCGGCAAGCATACTGAATGACGGCCATGCTCTGGTGAAAATAATCCGCCCGATCCAGGCAAACAGCACTACAGTCAAAGCCATTACAATGGGGATCATGATTCCGCCGAAGAGCAGTTCGATGAAACGGGGCTGTTTCTCTGCGATGGTCCGCTGTTCATCCTGCCGATCTTTGCGGAAATCCGGGAAATAACCGGTAAAAATGCTAAAGGTCAAAAACCCTGCCAGTGTCAGAATATACTGATAAACTTTACCGCTCATTCCCTGATATAAAAGCGCCTGAAAAGCGCGGACGACACCAAAAGCGCCGGCCAGAATCACCAATCCGTATAGTAAAGCGATAAAGAAAGCTTTTTCCGTCATAAATAAAGCGCGGTCAAAGCCGGATTTTTCCGGCGGCAAGCCGGCTGTGATGATAAAACCGACGAGACTGAGCAGGATTCCTGCCGAGACACGGGCGGCAGCCAGCGATGTGATCGTAGCATACCGGGTACCGGCAACTTGCGCTCCGAAAAAATAGAGCATGAGAAAGCAAAACAACGTAACGGCAGCGCCGGCTAAATTTGCAGACAGGAACGCTTTGCCGGTATTGAAACGGTTTTGCGCCGCCGTGATCGCCGCTAAACTAAAAACAGCACCGCATGCAAACGCCCAGTGCAGACAATTGAACAGCAAGTTGTAAGCTTCCTGCGCCGGCCAGTCCAACTGAATGCGGATCATGGTAACCACGGCAAATCCCAGCGCAGCCAGATTGGCTGCCGGGAAGGTTTTGCAAGCTCTCAGGGCATTACGGAAGACTTGGCTGCCTGATTTCCTGAAAGTATTCATCGTGTACCTCCTTTTTTAAGTTGATTCTTAGGATATTGTTGGTTTTTCAGTGCTTCGATTTGAGGATCGGCTTGAGCTTCCGCCAAATAAGTGCATGTTTGCCTGCCGTCTTAAAATGCCGTGACGTCACCCTGCTCGGCACAGCAGAGACAGACACCAACACGGTGACGTTCCCAAGTGAAATCTTCAGAACGATTCAGCTTCTTTTTCGTCGTTCCTTTTCCGGTTTTGTTTCGAGCAAAAGGAGCAAGCGGATTCGCTTCGAAAAAGAGATCCTGATCAGTAATTTCGCATTTCCGCTGAGAATCCTGCCAATCGCAGACTTTATTTTGCTGCCAACCGTTGCAGTAAACAGCGATCCGGCAGCAAGCAGAGCAAGTCTCTTGACTTTAAGCTTAAAAAAGCTATAATCAACCTGAATCATACCGTCTACTGAGCTGTTCTTGAATTGGCGCCAAATCTGATTTTTCAAAGGAGATCATGAATGAAAAATTATCCCGTTCGTTTGCTGCGTCTGGCTTTTGGTTTATTTCTTTACGCGCTCGGCATCGTAGTCACGATGAAAGGCAACATTGGTTATGCACCATGGGATGTTTTTCACGCCGGCATTGCCAAAACAACCGGCATCAGCATCGGTACCGCTTCGATTTTAGTTGGCATACTGATCGGTGTGCTTACCGCTCTGCTGGGAGAGAAATTAGGACTTGTTACTCTCGGTAATATGGTTCTCATTGGTTTGATGATGGATCTTTTGCTTGATTGGAACCTGATACCCTTGGCCAACAGTTTCTTCCCCGGGCTTTTGATGATGATCGCCGGTTTGTTTATTATTGCTTTGGCTTCCTACTTTTACATCGGTTCCGGCTTCGGCGCCGGTCCCAGAGACAGTCTGATGGTGGCGCTGACGCGGAAAACACAGCTTCCGGTTGGCCTTTGCCGTGCCTCCATCGAATTGCTCGTCCTTCTGATTGGTTGGAAATTGGGTGGTCTGATAGGACTCGGCACCGTTATTTCCGCTCTCACCGCCGGATTCTGCGTACAAATCACCTTCCACCTGCTCCGGTTTAATGTGGTGACAGTCCGGCATGAAACACTTTCACAAACCTTTACGGCACTGTTTGGCGGTAAGTAAGACCGGCAAAGCAAGCCGGGTACAAACGAAAACACGAAAAACAAACGGCCGGCTGTCTTGACAATGTGCATACATCAGTCAAGCAGTCGGTCGTTTGTTGATCGATCCTACAGGCGGCAAGCGGATTAATCCTGCGGATGTTCCGCCAAAACCCGCTCGAGGAAATCCAGTTTTCTTTTACCATATTGTTCTCTGGCAATCCAGGAAGCGTTGCCATGACCGGCAGCATCCACTGCCCAGAATTCTTTCGGTGCGCTGCAGTTGTCATAGAGTTTTTGCGCCAGTGCCATCGGCACAAAATTGTCCGCACTGCCATGAATCAATAAGGTGGGTGTCTTCGATTTTGCCACTTGCTCAAAAGGCGTATCCTGCGTGAACGAATAATGGCAGAGCAGCTGACACCATCTTTCCAGCAGCCAAAGATGCATAACTTTGATGTAACCTTTTTTAAATTTCAGCATTCCCGGCAATAATTCCTGAACCGAAGGATAGGCGCTGTCGCTGATGATGGCTTTCACTTCCGCCGGAAAATCGGCATCCCCGCTCAAAGCGAGCGCGGTGGCAGCGCCCATGGAAAGTCCGTCCAAGACAAAAACATTCTTACCGGGATCTTTCTTCATCAGAAATCGGATCCAACCAAGAATATCTTTTCTGTCGACACAGCCCATGCCAATATACTTGCCCTGGCTTTTGCCATGAGAACGCAGATCCGGCAGGAAAACCGTATATCCGCTGCGATAATAAGTCAAAGCATCCTTCATCATTGCCTGTGCTTCATCCCGCCAGCCGTGCAGCAGGATAATTGTCACCGGTTTAGCGGAAGCGAGATAATAACCATGCAGTTTAAAACCATCGCTTTTAATTTCTAATTCTTCCGGCTGCAGCTGCATAAAATCATTGATCCCTTCTACATAATACTGAGCCATTGCTTTCGTTTGTTCCGGCGTTTTGGCCAGATTGATATGTTTATGCGGATTGAGAAACACAGAAGCAAAAATACGGGATGAAAAATAGATCGTCAAAATAGCCGCCGCCACCAGAATAAAGCTAAACAAGTACCACAGCATAGGATAATCCTCCTTAATCGTATGGTTCTTCGTAAAAATGAATCCGCTTGGATTTTTCTATTGAGGTTTTCCTGCTGGTAATTTATTGATCTTTATAGGCTGCATTGATGTGAGAGGCATCGCAGAATGGTTTGATGTCCGATTCACCGCAGCGGCATAAAGCGACCCGGTTTCGCACTTCGTAAGGCACTCCATCAGCCGATTCAATCGGGATGCGGCCAACAACCGCAATGGGACCGCTGACTTTTTTCTGGGGGTCCTGCAAAATGAAAATGGCAGGGACGTATTCTTTCTCAATTTGATTGCCTTCTTTATCAAACGCCACCAATCTGCCGGAGGGGCATTCGGAAGCGGCGATCACGGCTTCTTTTTTCAAGGCAGGATCATCGGAATTGGCGATCAATTCCCAGACACTGCCGGCATTGCGGTGACAAAACCGTGCAAAGGCACAGCGTCCGTCATCCAACAAGTCAAGCTCCGGACCCTGCTGCACATCCACCAACCGGTCCAGGTAATTTGCCCGGGAGGCAGTTTCTTCGCCATCAAAATGCGTATGCAGATGGGAGCCGTCACAAAAAGGCGGCGTCTTGGTTTTGCCGCAGCGACATAAGGCATAACTTTCTGCCTGAGGCAGCGGACGGCCTTCTTTCAGTTCATACTGCCTGCCATTGGCGGTAATGATCTTTTCCGAAACCGGCACGTCGCCTGTAACCAGATAGGGACCGTTTTTGACAATTACAATTTTCGCTTGCTTCACCATAGCAACCACCCCTCCTGTATTATTTTTTTCAGATCGTAAAAAACATCTTTACGGTTTGCGGTAGCTCCGACAGCTGAGCAATGCTTACCTCCTTACTGTCGATCCGGCCATAACCATAGGCAGCGTGTATAAAGGGAATGGCCGCCAACCGTGCCGCCTTGAGATCCCCTTCCGTATCACCGACATAGACAGCACGCTCAATTTGATTTCTGGCCATGACCAGCTTAATATTTTCCCCCTTGGACAAGCCGGTTCGGCCGGCGCACTCAGTGTCGGTGAAATACTCCGTCAATTTGTGGAATTCCAGAAAAGATTCAATATAACCGTCCTGACAGTTGCTGACAATAAAAAGCAGATAGTTTTTTTTCAAAGAAGCGAGCATCTCCTCCAGATGAGGATAAAGCACACCCCCATGTTCACGCAAATAAAGCTGTTCTTCCACGGCACATTCATCCATAATTTTCAGGCTTTGCACCAGTGGCAATTCCGGCAGCATGATCTGCGCAATATCCGCAATGGTTTTCCCCATATAACTGTGCAGATCCGCTATGGTGATCTGACGGTTCACTTCAGAATGCCGTTGCAGCACTCTGTTCCAAGCCGGCAGCACTTGCCGGGAGACATCCCACAAGGTGCCGTCCAAATCGAAAATAATCGCATTTTTCATTTCTGCCTCATCTCATCCCGTTCGTATTTTCGTCAATCAAAAGATGGATACTACCATCAATTCCTGCACCGAAGCGGTTTTTCCTGCTGTCAACTCAAAAAACACCTGCCGTTGACGCCGGCAACTGCCCGGACATCCGCTTAACCATCCGTCATCCGCTGCAAATCTAAAAATCGTGATTGAATCTGCGCAAGCGTTGACCTGTAGAAAAGGTTTCGGCTCTCCTGCTCTGCCGTCAGCTTTCCTTGCTCAATCAAGAACGCGGTCTTATTTACCGGCAACTCATTTCACTCTGTTTTCTTGCTGCAGCAGCCGTTTTGCGGATCCGGTTTGCCTGGCGTTTCAGAGCTTGCATTATAAAAACCGCTCGCAGCTTTTAAAAGGCGAGCGGTTTTTGCTACTCAATAAGGAAATTAGATTTGTCCGGTTGCTTTCAAAGCGATTTGAGCAATGATAGCGGAAGCCACATAGGTTCCGATAAAGGTAAACAAGGCGGTAACCACAATAGCGACACCTTGCTTTCTGAAAGCGGGCAGATCTTTCCCGATGGAAATACCGGCATATGAAAGAATTGGTGTGCAAAGCGGCAGGAGTCCGATTTTGTTGAATTCAGTGGACATCCAGCCGGCAATCGGAGAAAGGCCAGGAATACCAAGTAAAACAGCGATCATGGAAATAAACAGAACACTCGGCAGATCGGTCTTCGGCCATTTCTTCGCGACCCAGTCGGTGATGATTAAACCAACCACACAAATGGCTACCATCAATAACAACGCCGGCCAAACATCCCAAGGCATATAGACTTTTACTTTATCGGGGGTCAGTGATCTGGATTTGGTCACCCAGGTATTGATCGTGTTACCGATAGAAGCAAACAAAATTGAAAAAAACAAAACTTTTAAGCGTGTTCCCCATTTTTCTGACATGGTTTTCCCTCCTTATGCTATTTGGCTTTATGAACCGGTAACTTTTGCTTTATGAACCGGTAACAATTCCGCTTCAGAAATTCCGGGGTTTCTGATCTTTTTCAATTTCCGATAGAACCAATTGGTAAAGGGAATGGCAACGAATAAGTTAATATATAAGCCATCGACACCGGTCAAAATCTGGCTGCCGGCGGCATAGGCCTGCATTTGTGCGACCATTTCCGGTACGGTAAGCATTTTGCCGGCCACATTGGTCATTAAACTTGGATCTACGGAGAATTTATCAATCAAAGGAGCCAATGCCGCGGTCATCATGGAAGCGGAACCGGTGCCGCAAGCCATAGCCATAGCAAAGGGATGGAAAAGTCCGCTGGCTAAAGCAGCAGAAGACATTAAGCTATTGAAAATCGTGCCAAGCAGGGTGCCGGTGACATAACCGCCCATAACGCCGCGCCCTTCCGCTGAATCCAAACCATATAAATCGCCGACAACGGCAAGGGAACCTTCACGGGAAATCGAGAAGGTAACACCAACGGCTTCACGACCCATGTTGAAGACAAAAATCGCAATCGGCATCGAGAAAAGGATCGGACCCAAGTTACCGATTTCCTGCAGCAATAAAGCAGGACCCGCTTTGATCACCTGCTCTAAATTCGGGCCGATGGTAGAACCGACTTTGCAGGTTAACAAAGTAACACTGATACCGATATAGGGAGAAGCGGTCGTCATCATATCCATATCAATCACTTTAACGATCGAAAGAATGGCACCGATCACCAAAGCATAGAGCATCGGAAATAAAGTAAAACTTAAGATACCCTGAGCAAATTTAAAGTTGCCGATCAGCTCTGAAGCAATAACGAGCAGGAGGCAAAATAAATGGACTTTCCAGTCTTTTAAATTGAAGCCTTTCATAAACAGTATTCCCTCCTAATCCCAATTTGTGTGGGTTTCCAATGAGTTGACCCTTAAGCTTGCTAAAACGCGATGACGGCAGGGTCTAAAGGTGACCCCAGTCTCTGAGATACTCTGCCTTGGTCATTGGCGCTTTGAAGTTGTTTTTGATTTCTAAACCAATTTTGGCGCCATCAGCCAGCAGATCGATCGCTGTGCAGACAAGAGCTTTTGCGGAAGTAATATAAGCTGTTTCTTTATCGACTAGCATAAATTCTCTGGTATGCCCTCCGCCTGCAGAACCGCCCATATAGGTATGCAGTGTCGGCATCAAATAGGAAACATCGCCGGCATCGGTGGAACCGCCGCCGTGCGCGCCTTGTCTTTGAACTGCTTTTTCACCGACTAATGTTTTTAGATTTTCATACATCACATCGGTTAATTGCTCGTCAAAATTCATCGGCAGGTACCCGGGAAGCTCCGTAATAATCGTCTTGGCGCCGACTGCATCGCCGCCGGCCTTAAAGGCACGGTTGACTTTGGCGCTGGCATCCAGGATTGCTGTGACATTGCTGCCCCGCACATAAGTTTCCAGTCTGACATCGGCAGGAACCACATTGACCAGGTCGCCGCCTTTGGTGATGATGGGGTGAACGCGGATATGATCCTCATCTTTAAATGTTTCCCGCTGCGCATGAACTGCCATCAGGCCAATATTGGCAGCATTTAAAGCGTTGATGCCTTCATGAGGCGCTCCGCCGGCATGCGCTTCTTTACCAATGTACTGAATCAGTTTGCCGGTAAAGCCATTGGCTTCATTTCTGACAATCGCTTTGGTTCCATCCGTATAGCTGGCAGTATGCTGCATCACCATGATGTCAATATCGTCCATCACGCCAAGTTTGATAAATTCTTGCTTGCCGCCCAGAAAACTGATTTTACCTTCCTCGCGTAAACCGGCTCTGTAACCGATTTCCACATATTCCTCTGCCGGAACCGCCATTAAGACGATGTCGCCGGATAATTCTTCCATGATGCCGGTATCTTTCAAAGCATAGGCGACACCGGTTAAACCTGCGATCATACAATTGTGGCCGCAGGCGTGAGCTGCTCCTGTTTCGGCGCAGACAAAAGGATGATCCTGTACAATAACAGCGTCAAGTTCACCCATAATAGCAACTTTCATCTTTGATTCTTTGCCTTTACGGGGAGCAATAACACCGGTGATCGCCACGCCATCCTGATAAGTGTAGCCGAGTTCATCGAACATTTTTTTTACTTTCGCAGCGGTTTTGAACTCCTTATAGCCTAATTCCGGTTCTTTCAGAATGGAATCACCGATCGCCATGATTTTATCGCGATTTTTGTCGATTGCCTCACAGGCAATTTTCTTGAGTTCCTCTCTGGTATGTGTCATCCGTAACCCTCCCTTTCAGTGCACGACTGGCGTGCTTTCACTTTTGCACCGTTACGTGTCTAAAACGCCGAGAATTTTGCTGCTGTTTCATGCTGATGCCAAGAGCGTTATTTCTCTGCCTGATGCTGATGTGGCATTGCCTTGAACTGAATGAACGCGCAAAATCTATGACGGTGTCCACCACAAAGAGTCTTCAGCCGATGCAAATGCAGACGGTTCGTTATACTGGGGACCTGTTTTCCGGAAGTCATTGAGCCGGTGCTTTTCCTGTGTAGGCCTGCAACCCTCCTTTCCCGATACACAAGGATCGTTCCGCTTGCTTTGCGTGAGAAAAAGCAGCTTCTGACGAATTCAAAAGAGGAATGAAAACAATTGGCGGACTGCTGACGAGCCGAACTGTAACAGCTTGCACGAAAATTGGCTGTTTTAAAAAAAACAGGCTGCACAAAGAAGGAATGCAATGGCAAATTGTGAATGAATATACATAATTATTCTTGATAAAGTATATTTATGTTATTATTTCCTGCCCTTAACCCTCTTAATGTAACCCCGGCAGCACGCGCGCTGTCTGTCTCTGACCAGCATCCTTTTGTGAATAAATAATGAAGATGAAACTCGCTGATTCGCCGTCAACGGGAGTTTCTGCGCCTTCCGGAAGCTCAAATCCTGCCCATACAATAAACTATTTTATCGGGTTTGTCAACAATTAATTACAGCAAAAAATGATTTCCCTTTAAAATACCAAAGTAATCAGAATTCATTTCTAACGCAACTGTAGTTATCTGTCTTTCTATGTGGAAAACACGAATGGAATAATGAAAAACACGATTCTGGATTCAGCCTGTTTTGAAAGAAATGTGGTATAGAAACTTAACTTGTTGTTCATAAAAAATTCAACTGATCCGCATAATCATTATCGTTTCTTTTGTGACCGCGTTTTTCTTATTTTGCTATAAAGGAGAATGGTTCCGGCTGCGTTTGCTGATAAAATAGTATAATTATAAGAAATTATTTGCAAGAATTCAAACAGTGGCTCCTTGTATAAAACATCAGACAAAAACCTAGACTGTCAGGATTCTCGCCACTCTGCCGACCACACCGCCGACCAATCTGACCTTGATGCCATGCGGATGCATAGGTGAATTGGTTAGTATATCTTTGACAATACCTTCGGTTAATTTCCCGCTCGCCTGATCCTGCTTTTGCACAACCATAACGGTGAGACCCGGCTTAATCTGATTACGAATTCTTGCATCCATCTTGTTTCCTCTTTCTCCAGCCAGATCAAGATTGATTTGCATAAGAAATTTGCTCCAGATAGAGTCCTTCGGGTGGAGCCATTGTCCCGGTGCGGATCCGCTCGCCGGAAAGCAGGATCTGGTTAACCTCTTCCGCTTTTTTTTCACCCAAACCAATTTCAATTAAGGTGCCGACGATTTTGCGGACCATGTTATAGAGAAAACCGTCGCCGCAAATGCGAATTTCAACCATTCCCTGCTTTTGTTCGATTTCCAGTGAATGAATGGTGCGAATTTTGTCTTTCTTATTTGATTTTGCATTGGAATAAACAGTGAAATCATGCTGCCCAAGAAAATATTGACTCGCCCTTTTCATCTGCTGCAAATCCAGTTTCTGTTCCACCTGCATGCTGTAATATCGCATAAAAGGGTTGCTGTAGTTTTCATTCCAGATTTTATAGAGATAGGTCTTGCTTTTGGCATTGTAGCGCGCATGAAAGCGCTCGGATACTTCTTCTGCCGCGCAAATGCTGATCGCTTTGGGCAGATAGTGATTGAGGAAGTGCATAATATCATGGCAATTGAGGTTTTCCTCTGTTTTAAAATTCGCTGTCTGAGCCAGCGCGTGCACACCGGCATCGGTCCGGCTGGCGCCAACCACTTCGATGGGGTAACCAAGCATAGCAGACAGTGCATTCTCAATTACAGCCTGGATGGTATTCTCCGTATTCCCCAAACGCTGCCAACCTCTGAAATGCTCTCCATCATAAGCAATTGTTAATTTATAATTGTGCATTGAATTCCCTTCCCTTTGGGCAAGACATGCCTGGCAGCATTGCGCAATCCATCGTCTGCCGGTTGGTCGCACATGCTGTCTGCGCCGCCTGATCGCGATTCCGGTAAAATATCTCTTGACTGGCTGACAGACACGTTTTTGATTTTCTCTTGTCTGGTATCTTTTTTACATCTTACCTTGAAAATAGATCCCTGTCAAGATGACAGTCACCCGCAGCGCAGGCACTCGTTGAAAACACTGCCGTCTCAATTCAACTCAGAAAAAAGCTCCCTTCAGAGATCTGAAAGAAGCTTTGATCCGAAGCAACCGATTGCAGAGCATGAGAACTGCTGCTGCCATCTTCTCGCCTCTCTCCCCCTTTGCTCTCGAAAACCCAGGTTTACTGCCTGGCATCCTGCCGGAACAAAGCCAGCAGCGAACCATAGCCCTCTTCTGCCATTTTTTCTTTGGCAATGAAACGCAAAGCCGCACTGTTGATACAATAACGCAAGCCGCCGGCTGCAGCGGGACCATCCGTAAACACATGCCCGAGATGAGCGTTGCCGCCCTTACTGCGTACCTCAACTCGCTGCATGCCAAATTTGTGATCTGTGAATTCCCGAATCCGCTCCTTGCTGATGGGTTTGGAGAAACTTGGCCAACCACAGCCGGAAGCGAATTTATCATCAGATGAAAATAAGGGTTCGCCGGTGGTGATATCAACATAAATACCCTGGCGAAAGTGATTATAGTATTCATTCTGAAAAGCCGGTTCGGTCGCCTGATTTTGGGTTACCTGATACTGCAGTTCTGTCAGCCGACTTTTCAGTTTTTCTTGCTCCGGTGGCTGGTATGACAGTTCCGGATCCTCTGCTCTTTCTGCTTGACTGAATTTCTCTTTTCTGATATGACAGTAGCCGCCAGGATTCTTGGTCAAATAGTCCTGATGGTATGTTTCTGCGGGACAATAATTTTGCAGAGGCAGCACTTCAATCGCTAACGGTTCAGTATAGCGTTTCTGCAATTCCTGCAGGGAGGTCAAAATGATTTCCCGATCCGCCGCATCGGTGTAATAGATACCGCTGCGATATTGGATGCCAAGATCATTGCCTTGTCGATTTTTCGCCACCGGATCAATCACTTCATAGAAGAGCTGCAAGAGGAACTGCAGACGAATTTTCTGCGGGTCATAGGTCACTCTTACCGTTTCTGCATGCCCGCTGCTCTGACACACTTCTGCATACGTGATCTGGTCGCCTGTGCCGTTGGCATAACCGGCTTCGGTTGCCAAAACACCCTTTACCACCGAGAAATATTTCTCGGTTCCCCAGAAACAACCGCCTGCCAGATAAATTTCTTTGCTCGTAACAGCCTGTCCCGACCCGATCTCTTCTACCTGTTCCGCTGTTTTTGGCTGATGTTTAAGAACTCCCATCATCTACCTGCCTTTCTGTTCTACTCTGATTTTCCTTCATTTTCGAATCACCGCTTAATTTCTCGTCTTTGCTTCTTCTGCAACCAACTCACATGCATAAAATAGGTTCGCCACCGCATCGTCATAATCACTGAGCCTCGCTGCTTTCCTGATTTTCCCGGCATAGTTCTCCGAATCGGCAAACAAATGGATCATGTAAAACCAGATCTCTTTCATTTTCAACAATACATTGCGGTCAGCGCCGAGCGCGCTTCGGTAACCGGTATAAATCAGATCATGAAACTCGTTCAGCAAACTCCTTTCGAGTTTCTTCCCGTCTTGAATCTCAGCCAGCAAGCCGGGATTAGCAATCAGACCACGACCAAGCATCACCTTTTCCACCTGGGGAAACTCCTGCCGAAATTGCCTGTAAGCCTGCACTGAGCCAAGATCTCCGTTATAGCAAACCGGATTTTTGCTGAGCAGAAGCGCTTGTCTGAAGATCGTATAATTGGGTGAGTTATGATAGAAATCCTGCCGGACTCTGGGATGAATGATCAATTCCGTGATCGGGTACTTGTTGAAAATCTCGAGCAGCGCATAAAATTCTTCCGGTTGTGCCATGCCCAACCTGGTTTTTACTGAGATGCGCAGCTGAGATTGTGCGAAAATTTCTTCTAAAAAAAGGTCCAGTTCTTTCGGTTGGGCAAGAAAACCGGCGCCTCTCCCTTTTGCTGTCACAGTACCGGAGGGACAGCCTAAATTCAGATTGATTTCCCGGTAGCCCAACTGCTGCAGCCGATTGGTCGTATGCAGAAAATCTTTGGCTCGATTGGTCAGCAATTGGGGGATTAAGGTATACCCTTGGTTATGCTCCGGCAGCAGATCGTTGATCTCTCTCGTTCTCAGACTATCACTTTGATTTGCAGAGACAAAGGGGGAAAAATAGCGATCGATACGATTAAAACAGTGTTGGTAAGCATTGCGATAAATATAACTCGTAATCCCCTGCATCGGGGCAAAATAAAACAGCATAGCAGAGTATCTCCTCTCGGGTTGTCAGCAGGATCCTGATTGACTCTCTGCTTTTACTATATAATATTACAGGAAATTTTGCCATCTGTCAATCAATTCAACAGAAATCCCAGCTGTTGCTTAGATGACAAAAAACTTCTATCCGAATGAATCGTTCGGATAGAAGTTTAGCATCCAAAGAAATTGTGCACTATATGACTTGCGGATGAGCAATTTTGGCTAGGTAACGAATCAAGACATAGAAGACCACAACAAGCGCGATCAGTTCTTCTGCTTTGACCAGTGTTGGTAAGAAAGCCAGCTTAATTCCTTGTTTGAGCAAAAAACCTTGACTCAATTTTAAGGAGAGGGCGGCAATCACCAAGGGAAAAGTAAAGGCAGAGTAACTGGGATAAAACTTGAGCCGCAGCAAGCAAAGCATTTTGCTGAGCACAAAAAAGTAGAAAGCTTGAGAGAGCACAAGCAAAGCATAAAATAGCAACATGTTTTTCTGATTAAAACAATTGAGATAACCGGCCAGACACAGAGCACCCGGCGCAGCAAAAATCGCTAAAGTCGGCAAAGCCGGCTCCGGAATTCCCTTGACCCAAAAGGCTCTCTTGCTCACGACGAAAAGCAAAACCAGATAGCTTGCCAAAGCAAACCAGAAAGCGGCTTGGCCAACTGTCTGATTGAAGGCTTTGCCGGTGACCGCTGCCACAGCAATTCCAACATAAACAATAAACCAGCTGGGAAACACTTGCTTGATCTCAAATTTAACCACAAACTTCAGCGTAAAACGAATCAACAGAACAAGATGCAGACCAAGACCGATCAGCCACAGCAAAGCAGCAACGCCGGCATGATACGGTTTTAAATAAGCCGCCAGCAGCATCAGACTCATGGAGTAGGTAGGAAATACGGATGCTCCGATGGGTGTATTTAGTTCTTGCATTAATCCAGAAAAATCACTGATGAACTTTGCTGTGCTGAGGAGAAGCAAAATACCGGCTAAGCTGCCGAGTAAATTCCGGTAATTATCGCCATACGATTGTACGAGATTCCCCAATGCGGCCAACGCCAAGCTGACACCGACGATTGGCATCGGTATTTTTTTGAAAAAATCTTTCATTTCGCTTCCGCCTTTACTATTCCGCTTTCAAAACGCCGTCTTCCAGCAAGGCTTTGGCAACCCATGCCGCCACAACACCGGTGATTTTGATACAGTGATTCTTTCTTTCCTCGGATTTAAATTGATCACCGGACCACTCCCGGGTCAGCACGCGGCAGCAAGTTGCCTGATATTCCTGAATAATAAAATCATGCAAGGCTTTGGCTTTTTCAAACATTTTCGGGTTCATCACCTCTCCATGCACGCGGCCATAAACAAGTCCAAGTGCCATTTCTCCGCCTGAGACTGCTCCGCACAAACACTGCGCTTTTCCTAAGCCGATGGGGAAGCCGGACGCCATTTTGACAATTGTATCGGGACATGGCTTGCCAAGAGCATCATTAATTGTCTGCAGTACCGCTTCCGAGCAGAAAAATTCCCCCCGGCGGAAATAACCCTCCGCAGTCTCACGGATCTGATCCAAATATTTTTGTTCTTTCTCTGTCATATCAATTTCCTCTCTTTTTCATAAGCATCTCCGGTCGCAGCAAGCCAAAGACAGGAAAGCACAAATCGAACCAGGCCGCCTGTCTTACTCTGCCGCTGATTTTTTTGCTTTACCGATTCTAAACCAGAATTCGACTGCTGAGTCATCGAATATTCCTTTTTTGATCAAGCAACCATATAGACCAGGTTTATATTCATTGAATTCCGTTTGTTTCGGAGAAAATCCACCGCAACCCTGCGTCATTGATAAGTAATTTTTCTCCATTCTCTCAAAAAAAAAACCTGAGATCCCTCCCCAACGAAGCCGCTGTGATCTTGGGCTGTCCAGCAAAAGGCAGCGGCAAGGAGATAACGGGCCCGCAAAAGTAAAACGATCCTCCCTGCTTTTTTACAGGTTGGATCGCTTTCCGGATCAGTAAATTTTTTATTACGATCTCAGGAGCGAAATCCGGCAAACTTCCAGCAAATTTTCCTTCACCATAAATTCGACATGCATCTGCGCAAATTCAAAAGCATAAATCCGTTGGGGATCCGATTGGTAAGAAGGGCGCGGATCAGCGGCTAAAATGGCAATCAGCGCCTGCCGCTGTTGTTCGGGTACCAACTGCAGCAAAGCATCGGCAAATTTTACCGTCAGTTGATCTGCCTGAACCGGATCAGAAAATCCGCCGCGCGCTTCCGGATGACTGTCCGTATAGCTAAGATAGGGTTTGATGTCATAGATTGGCGTTTGATCAATCAAATCGGCTCCCAAAACATGCAGAATCGGGCCCAGCGTGCTATGCCATTCCACACAGTCCAACTTGACCGAGGAAAGGCCCAGCGCATTGGGGCGGAAAGGAGAACGGGTAGCAAAAACACCCATACGCCGGTTGCCGCCCAGACGAGGCGGCCGCACCGTAGCAGACCACTGTGTCCGCACGTTTTGCGAAAACTGCCAAATTAACCAGAGATGTGAGAAATCAGCCAAGCCGCGGCAGGTATCCGGGTTCCGGTACTTTGGTACAAAGATGATCTCGGATTGGAGGGTTTCCACCAGTCCGCTCTGCCGTGGCACGCCAAACTTACCGGAGAAATCAGACCGGATGTGAGCGATGATTTTTAAAGGCGTCTGCGCGGTTTCGTCTGCTGCCAGGCCCATCGTTTCTTCTTTCTTGTCTTTCTGCATTCTCTACCCTCCCTGTCCGGATTTTCTCTGTTCTGGTGCTTCCCTTACTGTGAACGCCGGCTTTCTGAATGCTGCTTAATTTGACAAACAGGAAGCGATTCCCTGCCTGACTGAGGGGTAATGTCAAACACTTGTGACTGCCTCGACCAAAAAAAGGAGAGCCAGCCGCAGATGGCTCCCCTCCCTGTGTCTCGTCTGATTGCTGTCTATTTGTACAAATCAACCAATTTCAATAAATGTGCATAACGATCGGCAGCTGCTTTTTCGGATTTGGCAAACAGGTCGTCTGCGCGTTCCGGGAAAGCAAGTTTCAGGCTGCTGTAACGGGTTTCGTTATTCAGGAAATTTTGATAAGATCCATCACCCGGCTTGGAAGTCAAGGTAAACGGGTTCTTACCTTCCGCTTTCAGGGCCGGATTGAAGGAGAATAAATTCCAATAACCCGCCTTGACAGCCGCCTTCATTTCATCCTGACAGTGGTTCATGCCGCCCTTGACACCATGCAGCTCGCAGGGCGCATACGCGATGATCAGCGAAGGTCCGTTATAAGCCTCCGCCTCGGCAATCACTTTTACCGCCTGCGCCGGATTGGCGCCGATGGCAATTTGTGCCACATAAACATATCCATAGGTCATGGCAATTTCCGAAAGACTCTTTTTGTTGATTTCTTTGCCGGCTGCGGCAAACTGACATACTTCACCGATATTGGAGGCTTTAGAGGCTTGACCGCCGGTATTGGAATACATTTCGGTATCGAAAACCATTACATTGACATTCTCTCCGGAAGCCAAAACGTGGTCCAAGCCACCGTATCCGATATCATACGCCCAGCCGTCGCCGCCCAGAATCCAGACGGATTTCTTGGCAAGATATTGCTTTTTCTCCAGAATGGCTTTGGTGAAGGGACAGCCGTTGGCGTCCGCTTTTTCCACTTCGGCCAGCAGCGCATCGGCTGCCGCTTTGTTGTCCCTGGTGCTGTCCCTGGTCTCGATAAATTTCGCGTAAGCCGCCTGGAATTCAGCGCTGGATTTTGGCGAAGCCGCCATTTTTTCCAATTGCGCCATCGCTTGATTACGCAAAGTTTTTTGGGCGAGATAAATGCCAAAACCGTGTTCGGCATTGTCTTCAAACAAGGAATTTGCCCAGGCCGGGCCCATTTTCGAATCCTTATTGACGGTATACGGGCTGGTGGCAGCCGGGCCGCCCCAGATGGAAGAACAACCGGTTGCATTGGAAATATACATATGCTCTCCGAAAAGTTGGGTCAAAATACGGGCATAGGAAGTTTCCGCACAACCGGCGCAGCTGCCGGAGAATTCCAGCAGAGGCTGATTGAACTGAGAACCTTTGACCGTGGTATCGGCCGGCATACCGGGTTTCTTGCTGACATTGGCTACCAGATAATCAAAAACCGGCTGCATTTCCGTTTGGCTTTCCTGCGGCACCATTTTAATTGCCTTGGACGGGCAAACGGTAATGCACTCGCCGCAACCCATGCAATCAAGCGGTGAAATACTCATCGTAAACTGATAGTCGCCGGCTTTCGGTTTGGTATTCGCCAATTTGATCTGAGCAGGTGCCGCTTTCACTTCCTCTGCATTGAGCATAAACGGACGAATGGTGGCATGGGAACAGACAAAAGCACAGTTATTGCATTGGATGCAAACCTGCGGATCCCACTCCGGAATCGTCACGGCGATGCCGCGCTTTTCGTAAGCAGAAGCACCCAGTTCAAATTGTCCGGTCTGATAATCCATGAATGCAGAAACAGGCAGACTGTCGCCGTCCATAAGCCCGATGGGTTCTAAAAGATTCTTAACCATCCTGACCGTCTCCGGACGTCCGGTCAGTTCCGCCCTGACAGCATCCGCTTCCGGATTGGCCCAGGCAGCCGGTACTTCCACTTTATGCAGAGCATCGAGTCCGGCGTCAATCGCTTTGTAGTTCATCTCAACAATTGCATCGCCTTTGCTGCCATACGATTTCTTGGCGGCCGCTTTCATATATTCGATGGCCTTTTCAATCGGCATGACATTGGCTAATTTGAAGAAGGCAGATTGCAAAATGGTATTGGTGCGTTTGCCCATGCCGATTTCAATCGCTTTATCAATGGCATTGATCGTATAGACCTGAATCTTGTTGTTCGCAATATATTTCTTGGCTTCGGCATTCAATTTAGCAGCCAGTTCCTCATCAGACCATTGGCAGTTGATCATAAAGATACCGCCGGGTTTGACATCCTGAACCAGCTTATATCCCTGCACAACGTAAGACGGATTATGGCAGGCTACGAAATCAGCCTGACTGATGTAATAGGGACTCTTGATCGGTTGATCGCCAAAACGCAGATGGGAAATGGTGATGCCGCCGGTCTTCTTGGAATCGTATTGGAAGTAAGCTTGAATGAACTTATCGGTATGATCGCCGATGATCTTGATGGAATTTTTATTGGCGCCAACGGTTCCATCCCCGCCCAAACCCCAGAATTTACACTCCACCGTGCCCGGTGCGGAGGTGATCGGTGCCGGTTTGATTTCCGGTAAGCTTAAATTGGTCACATCATCCACAATACCAATTGTAAACCGAGATTTGGGAGCCGTTTTTTCCAGTTCTTTATAGACAGCGAAGACGGAAGACGGCGGTGTATCTTTGGAACCGAGGCCATACCGTCCGCCGGTGATGACAATATCATTTAAGGCAGCTTCGCGCAGGGTGACGGCAACGTCAAGATAGAGCGGATCGCCTAACGAGCCAGGTTCTTTCGTACGATCCAGGATCGCAATCTTTTTCACTGTTTTGGGTAAAACCTTCAGCAGACTGCCGGACACCCAGGGACGATATAAGCGGACTTTGATCAAGCCGACTTTTTCTCCTTTGGCTGTCAGATAATCGATCACTTCTTCAGCCACGTCGCAAATCGAGCCCATGGCAATAATGATGCGGTCTGCCTCGGGAGAACCGTAATAGTTGAATAAATCATAATTCGTACCGAGCTTGGCGTTGACTTTGGCCATATATTTCTCAACGACCGCCGGCAGGTCGTTATAAACTGTATTGCAGGCTTCACGATGCTGGAAGAAAACGTCGCCGTTTTCATGGGAACCGCGCATGGCCGGATGTTCCGGATTCAAAGCGCTGGTTCGGAATGCCTTGACCGCATCCATGTTGCACATATCTTTCAGATCAGCGTAATCCCAGCTTTCGATTTTTTGGATTTCATGCGAAGTCCGAAAACCGTCGAAGAAATTAATGAAGGGAACTTTGCCTTCGATTGCCGACAGATGCGCAACCGGGCTTAAGTCCATGATTTCCTGCGGATTGGTTTCTGCCAGCATGGCAAAACCGGTTTGCCGGCAGGCATATACATCACTGTGATCGCCGAAGATACTCAATGAATGCGTGGCTACCGTACGCGCCGAGACATCAAAAACGCAAGGAAGCTGTTCCGCTGCGATCTTATACATATTGGGAATCATCAGGAGCAAACCTTGCGAAGCGGTAAAGGTTGTGGTAATCGCACCCGCTGCCAAAGAACCGTGCACCGCACCGGCGGCGCCTGCTTCCGACTGCAGCTCAACAACTTTAACCTGATTGCCGAAAATGTTCTCCTGTCCCGCGGCCGACCATTGATCAACAACATCAGCCATCGGACTCGATGGGGTAATCGGATAGATCGCAGCCACATCCGTATACGCATAAGCTACATGCGCAGCGGCGGTGTTGCCATCCATTGATTGTTTGGATCTTGCCATTTTATTTTATTGTCCTCCTCTGTAATGAAAGATTCGTTTCACCTTATTGGCTATGGCGAATTGTATCATTATTTTTAAACTTTGTAAAGGCGCCGCAACGTTTTTGCGCCAAATAAATGCCATTGCTCTCTTTTGTGCCGAATCCTGCCATATTCTTAATTTTTACCTGAAAATCCGAAGCAATACTGGAACATTTTTGACGAAATACAACAGAAAACGCCGGCTTTGCTGCCGGCGACCGTCATTCGCTGCTCTGCATGCCGCAGCGGCCGGCCGCCGTTATTTCGGCAAGGAAATTGCCTCCGCTAACAATTGTCTGACATAGTTTGGGAGGGCAAAAGCGCCTTTGTGGATTTCGGTATTGTAATATCCGGTAGTCAGACCCAGGGCATTCCAGGCGTCTGCGTCCAAATCCGCTACGGGATCCAGTGCCTTGGCCGCAAAGCCAAACAGCCAATGCCCGGAGGCATAGGTTGGAATATGAACCTGGTAGACTTTGGCGACCGCAAAAAATTCGTGGATTCTCTGATGCGCTCTTTGCATCTGTAAGGCATATTGCGGATAAAACGGGCTCTCATGCTGATTGACCAAAATCCCGTTTGGTTTGAGCGCCCGATAACAATTCCGGTAAAAATCCCTGGTGAATAAGCCTTCTCCCGGTCCGATCGGATCGGTACTATCCACGATGATCAAATCGTAACAATCCGTTTTTCCTGCGATGAATTTCAAACCATCCTCAAAATATAACGTGACCCGCCTGTCCTGCAAACCGCCGGTTGAGTTGGGGAAGTATTCCCGGCACACCTCAACCACCAGCGGATCGATTTCTACCATATCGATTTTTTTGATGGAAGCATAGCGCACCAGTTCTCTGACACTACCGCCATCGCCGCCGCCGATCACGAGTACATTTTCAATTTTCGGATTGGTAGCCATCGGAACATGCACAATCATGTCGTGATAGATAAACTCATCTTTTTCCGTAATCATGATCAAGCCATCCAGGGTGAAAAATCTCCCCAGCTGTTTTGATTCGAAAACATCGATTCTCTGAAATTTACTTTGCCCTGCATACAACTGCTTTTCAATCTGGATCGAGAGTTTTACTCCCTCAGCGTGCGTTTCCGAAAACCATAAATCCATTTTTCTCCCCTCCTTACATTGTCAGCTTTTCTTGCTGTAGACATTGCTGCCGCTGAAAATTTCAATCATCTCGCGGCGAAGACTGTTTGCAATGGCCAGGCGTTCCTTGGGAGTATACTCCCGCACATCTTTTTCAAAAAAATAATCCTGCAAGTTCAGTTCCTTGATCATCATTTTGGTGTGAAAAATATTCGCCTGATAAATATTGATATCATAAACATCATATTGCTCCAGAGTTTTTGGATCGATAAAGTCCTGAATGGATGTGATGTCATGATCGATGAAAATTTTACTGCCGTCTTCCTCTCTGGTAAACCCGCGCACACGGTAATCGATGGAAATGATATCCGAATCAAAGCTGCCGATCAGATAATCCAAAGCATTGAGCGGAGAAACCTTACCGCAGGTAGAAACATCAATATCCACCCGAAAGCTGGAAATAGATTGATCGGGATGATATTCCGGATAGGTATGTACGGTAACATGACTCTTGTCCAGATGTCCCAGGACGGTTTTTCCCGTATAAATTAAACCCTGCCCCGCATTGCAGGAAGGATCGATCCGCTCTTTGTCTACCGGTGTTTCTGAAATCAAAACGACGACGCTGGCGCCCTGCGGATCATAATCCTGTTTGGAAATATTCAAAACATTGGCGCCGATGATGCGGGTTACTTCGGTCAGGATCTTGGTCAGCCGTTCCGAATTGAACCATTCGTCCACATAAGCCAGGTAATCGTTCTTATCTTTGGCTCCCTTCGCATAGCAGATATCGTAGATATTAAAGCTTAGAGTTTTGGTAAGATTGTTAAATCCATACAATTTCAGTTTGTTTGACATCGTATACTCCTTTCTGCCACCGCAACCTTGCTACAATCCCGAGCCCGGCGCTTGCTGTTACCGAAGAAATTCTCCATGCCGTTCTCTGTCTTTTTGATGAGCCTGTATGCAGTATATCTTACCATACTATGCAAATATGAACAAGTCTTCTTTCTCCATTCGTTTGATTTTCTGGGAAATCCCCCGCCGCTTGAAAAAGTGCGTCTCTATAATAAAAAAAACCCGCGCTGCAAATGCAGTGAGATTTTTGAAATTTCGCCTTTATTCTTTTCCGATCCTGTTTTTGCCTGCCGCCTCAGCTCTTCGGTTAGTCAGCGCTCCGCAGTTCCTCCGGACGATTTGCTTTCCGGCCGATTATTTTGTAAATCTGCTGCCAATTCTTGACGCGCGTGACATTTACCGGTAAGCTGCCTTGATTGTAATTACAATCAATCAGCAGAACTTCAAAGCCCGAGGATGCCAACTGTATGACATTCTCATAACTGTCTTCAATGAATACATCCGAATGTAACTCGGCCGCTTTGCCCACTTTGTTGGCATGTCCCAATAAAGTAAGGGAATCCAGCGGAATGTTGTTTTTGGCTAACCACTCTGCACTGACTTTGTCCATTTTTGCTTCACGGGCAGTGACAAAATGGATCTTCTGACCCGCATCGTATAACTTATGCACGATCTCCGAGGCTCCCGGCCGCATTTTTGATTCCTGGTGCAGTATTTCGCCATAACGTTGATAAAACTGCTGATAATCCGCTGGCTGCACACCCAAAACCTGAGGAATATCATAAATTGTAATATCGCTCGCTTTCAGATTGGTTTGAAAATAAGCATTGGCTCTTTTCAGCCAGTAATAGGGCTCTGTAACGGTTCCGTCAATGTCAATACATATATTTAATTGTTTGATTCTGTTCACCTCCTTTTCTATGGTTACTATAACACATCATTGTTAAACCCTCAGCACAGAATTGTATTATTTATGTAAAATATTTCGGCTTATTTCTCCCGAAGATATGCCCTCAGCGTCTCGATATCCCGCAAGACCTGCTGCCGCGTCTCCTGCAGGGAAGGAAACTTTTTCGTTTCTCTGAGGTAGCAAAGCAGATATAAGTCTGCCTGTTTCCCCAGTATCTCCTGATCGAAATCAAGAATATAGGTTTCCAGGCTGATTCTCTCCTCGTCATCAACAGAAGGTCGTCTGCCGAAATTGGTCAGGCCCCAATAACAGACCGAATCGATCACAATTTTACTGATATAAACACCCAGTTTCGGCAAATCGGTCTCTGTCTCTCGCCAGGCCAGATTGGCAGTTGGCATTCCTACTTTTCTGCCATTGCCTTTTCCCCTGACAATTTGTCCGGAAAAATGAAAGATCGCTTCCATTCCGTTCCACTCCCTCTTCGATCCGGGTGATTCGCTGCTTTTAGGCCAGCACATCGTGAAATTCCGCATGCTCCGTCAGCATTTTTTGAGCGTATGGACAAAGCGGTATGATTTTCTTGTGCTCTTTCCGGGCAAATTCCACCACTTTTGTCAGCAATTGCAGAGCGATCCCCTGCCCTCGCAGTGACTCGGTTACGAACGTGCGCTCGATGGTGATGAACCCCGGCGCTGTTGTCGGAAAGATAATTTCCGCCAATGTGCTGTTGTTTTCGTCTGTGATGTAGAATCTTGCATCCGCTGCTTGAATCATCATTGTTGATCCTCCCCTTGCCGGCATTTCAACCGGGGAAACAGGCTGAAACGCTAAAGATCTGATCCCCAAAATTCATTTTCCCGCGCTGCGCTCATAATAAAGCCAAAAAGGGAAAAAGGCTGCCGCGAATGCGGTTGCAGTCTTTCCCTCAGCGCTGCATAAAACGGGCTAAAAAATCCTTGGTTTCCTGTTTTTCCGGATGCACAAAAATCTGCTCCGGACTGCCTTCCTCACAAATGATACCTTCGTTCATATAGACGACATGGCTGGCGACATCTTTGGCAAAAGCCATCTCATGGGTGACAATCAGCATGGTCAAACCTTCCTCCGCCAGCGTCCGCATCACGCTGAGCACTTCTCCGACCATCTGCGGATCCAGGGCGGAGGTAGGTTCGTCAAACAGCAAAATTTCAGGCTGCATGGCCAAAGCCCGCGCGATCGCCACCCGCTGTTTCTGGCCGCCGGACAATTGCTTGGGTTTTGCATTGATATAAGGAGACATGCCGACTTTATCAAGATAAACCCGCGCACGCTGATCGGCAGCCTTCTCATCCAGTTTCAGCACCTGCCGCAGACCAACGGTACAGTTTTTTAAAGCCGTCAGATTATTGAATAAGTTAAAACTTTGGAACACCATGCCGACTTTCGCCCGATAGGCCGAAATACCGGTTTGCTGAGTCAGTATATCCTGATCATGAAATAAAATCTGCCCGCCGGTGGGAACCTCCAGCAAATTGATACAGCGCAGCAAGGTGGACTTACCGGAACCGGAGGAGCCGATAATACAAATGACATCACCCATTGCCACAGAAAAATCGATATCGCGCAGTACGATATTGTCTCCGAATTTCTTGGTCAGATGCCGTACTTCCAGAATTTTCTGCCGGCTCAATTGTAATTCGCCTCCTTTTTCCTGGCTTGGAAGCTGTAAAGCCCGCTGGTATGCGCCAAGGTATCCGTAGTGGCTAAATCGTAACTGTCGTCACCGTCCAGGCGGCTTTCCAGGAGTCTGAGCAGCCGTGAGGCTGCCAGCGTCATCACTAAGTAAATGGCCATAATGATAGTTGCGGACTCAAAATACAAATACAAGGCGCCGACCACACTCTTATGCACAAAGAAAAGATCGGTGATACTGATCACGGAAAGCACGGAAGTATCCTTGATATTAATAATAAAGTTATTGCCGATCTGGGGTACGATATTGCGAAAGGCTTGCGGCAATATCACCTGCAGCATCGTCTGAAAGTGGGTCATACCAATTGCCTTGGCGCCTTCCGTTTGACCGGAATCCACCGACAGAATACCGCCGCGTACCGTTTCGGCCATGTAAGCACCGGTATTGATGGATACAATGAAAAATGCCGCGGTCCACATATCCATCGCAATCGAAAATACGATGCGGGCGCCGTAGTAAATGAAGACCGCTTGCACAATCATAGGCGTACCCCGAAACAGCTCGACATAAGCATGCAGGATGAGATTGACAATTTTCAGCAAAATGCGTTTGGGCAAGCGGTCATTCCGGTTGACAGGGATCGTTTGTAGAATTCCCACCGCAAAACCGATCATACAGCCGATCAGTGTGCCGACCAGGGAGATAATCAGCGTGTTACGGGCCCCGATCAGATAGGAGGTATGATACTTGCTCCAGCATTTCACAATGCCAAGCCAAAATTCGGACATAAGAAAGACTCCTTATCAGCTTCTAATCCTGATCAGTTATTCGGAAAGCGGCTGAATGGAAATGGCTTCGTCCATCAGTTGTTCAAAATCGCTGACTGTCATTTTTGCTAAAACACTATTAATCACATCCAGAAGTTCCTTGTTCCCTTTTTTAACGGAAATACCAAGATTGACTTCTTCATCGGACACCTGGAAATTGCCCTCAGTACCGCTAAAATCCAAAGTGATCAGATCATCATAAACTTTTTCCGCAGCCATCGCGGTGGGCAAATCACAGACCACATAATCCACTGCTTTGGATTCCAGGGCGACCAACATGGCAGAGGCAGTCTCCTGAGCGGGGAGAATATTGGCATTGGCAATCTGAGGCAGACAAACATCATACCAAACGGTACCCAACTGAGAAGTCGCGGTGCCGCCCGCTAAATCTGCAATGCTTTTGGCGTTGGCAAAAGCGCCGTCTTTGCTTGTCAGTGTCACAATGGAAGCATAGTAGTAAGGGATAGAAAAATCAACTTGTTCCATGCGCTCGGCCGTAATGGATTGACCGGCAATCACAGCATCCACATCACCGGATTTAAGAGCAGGAATCAAAGAATCCCAATCCAATTTGACAATTTCCAACTGATAACCCAATTTTTCAGCGATTTTCTTTGCCATCATCACATCATAACCGTTGGCATATTGAGAGCTGTCGGCAATTTTCACCGCGTCATGCGTATTCGCGTCCTGAGCCCAGTTGTAAGGCGCATAACTGCACTCCATGGCTACGCGCAGAGTCTTTGTCTGTTCGTTATTGTTGCAGGCGGATACCGCAAACACCAGAAGCAGGAGTACCAGAATCGAACTAATCTTTTTCATTTTTATCATCCTTTCCCTTTATAAAAAAAACACGAGCATTTTCACTTAAGAAAACACTCATGCCCCGTGTATGTATGAATACAATAACACGATCTATGATAGCGCTCCACCTAAGTGACAGTCCGCAGCATATTTTACTGCAGCCCAGCATCTCCTGTTCAGACAAATCAGGAAACACTTCGGCGAAACTCCCCTTTCAACACCGGCCGCTGTTCTGTCGTCGCCGCTGTTTACTGATGGTCTTCGCTCCTCTATCTTCTCATATTTTTTTATTATAAGAATTATCCTAACACATAAGGGAACACTTGTCAAGCGGATTTTTTTAAATTTCCAATTTTCAGAAGTTACGCTCGCTGCGCCTCATACTGCCGCAGTAACTGAACAAACAGCTTCGGAACCTTCCTCATATTTTCCGGTGTTTCTACGAATGAGATCCGGAATTGCGTGCTGCCTGGATTCTGCTCGCCTTTGGGTATGTCATAAAATCCTTTTAAAGGCGCCAACAGCAAGGTTGTCTCCACGCCGTCGCAGCTTACCGAGCCTTTCTGAGCGCAGTATAAAACGAAATCAACACTGTCAAAGCCCGCTTTTACTATCTGTCTGACATCAATCACCGTATAGATCGAGGCATCCGGGTTGGAGACGATCAGCTCCGGTTCCTCTGCCAGTAAGGCATCGTGTACCTCAAAGATCATTTTCTGATAATAATCACGATTGCTTTTGCACCAGGCGGCTATTTCTTCTTTGCTTTCATGGGCGAGCGCGCCAAAAATATATTGGCCGATGACATTGGAGCAGAGATTTGTCGTGTATTCCGCCACCGAACGGTCATTGAATTCCGGACTGTCTGTAATCAGGGCGCCAACCCGTAAACCGCAGGCATTCCATACTTTCGAAGCAGTCTCGATACTGATCCTTCTGCCTTCGATGCCGGCTACTTCGGCATCTGTGAGACCCCAAATACTGACCAGTTCCTTGTCACCGGTGTAATATAATTCGCGGTAGGCCTCGTCACTGATCATCCACATATTATATTTAACACAAAGCGCTGCCAACGCTCTGAGTTGCTCATAATCATAAAGCTGACCGGTTGGATTGTCATAGGGGATTACCAACATGGCGCCTGGTTTGCTGACCTGAATTGTTTTTTCAATTTCCGCAAGGGAAGGCAGGCTGAATTTACCTTCGTCGGATAGACTGCGTTTGACGGTGACTGTCTTGCGCCCGACTCTCTGCGCAAACGAGATATAATTGGTATAAGCCGGGTCAATCATCAGCAGCGGTTTTTCTTCCGAGCCGGCAGGACCGCAGACGCCCAAAATGACCAATTCCATAGCGGAAGAACCGCCGTCGGTCACCTGAACGACTAATTTATCGGTAGCGAAACCTTCACAGGCCAGGATATTTTTAAACGCATTCCGGCATTCTTCAAAACCTGCAGTGGTGGAATATCTGACGATACCTTCGGCAAAGGGGCTGTCGGGTGCATCCAGGTGAAACATTCTTTTTTGCATGGCTGGATTGGTTGGTAATGAAACATTGCCAATGCCGACATTGATCACCGCCGCCGGTTTGTTTTGACGTTCCTCATATTTCATCTGAGCCAAACGCACGGCTGACGGTTTCCTTGATTCATAATGAGCTGACAATTCCGGTTTACTCATAGGTTTGTTCCCTCCTGAACATCTCAATCTAAAATTCATCGTCCTCATAGTAGCACTTTATTCCGTGATTTGCAAGATTTGAGTCGATACTATTTTTGCACAATTCTTTTCTCCGCTGAATTACCAACCCAAATCCAGGCGTGACCGACATGCTTCGCTTTTGGCAGCACGACGCTGCGACGTTGACGCTCCCCATCGCTAAGCAAGAGATTTCCGGTTTTACTCGATAAGTCAGGCTCATGCCGAAACCGGTTTGCTTTTTCGGTCTGCCTCTCTATTTTCTGATTGCCCGGCTGCCAGCCGCATGCGCTTGCTTGCCGCTAAACTTCATTGCCCTCCCTCTCTGACACGATCGCTGTTTTTTGATTCAATTTGCCGTCGGACAGGAAGATCTCCGCTATCACTTGGCCCGTTGATTGGGGGATGGCAATTCCTAAAATTCTCGCCATGGTTGGGGCGATGTCTGTCATTTCAGCCGCCGCGAAACAATAGTCTTTCTTCATCATATCACCCGAAATCAGCAAATTACAGCGGTAGTTTGGCTTATCCGGGGAATAGCCATGCGTGGCATAAGGGATATTTTGCGCTGCCAGATCGAGAATAACCGGTAATTCAAGGCTGTCGTCAAAACAATAGCCGAGCTTTGCTTCCAACATCACAGGAACACTTGAGTCCACATGCAGCGCATCCAACTCCTGACGGGTCATGATTTTCTCGATGCCATAACAGCCTTCTGCGCAAGCGTCCTGCAAAACCGTGAGAGCCAAACGCTCGGCTTCGGCATCGCCCGAACGAAGATGCAGATACGCAGAGCCGCCGGCGCTTTGACAGTAAGCTCTCCAGCTCATTTTGCCATTTTCTTCACTGATTAAACCTGCGGCTGCCAGCAACTGATTCAGACGAACCCGGTATCTGACGTTGAATTGACCATGATCACCTACGACAAGCAAGACAGTTTCTTCGCGGATGCCGGCTTCCTCAACTGCTTGCATGATTTTACCCAATCTGATGTCCATCCGCGCCAGCACCTGCTCAATTTCCGGACCGTTTGTCCCTCGTTTGTGCTTTGTATCATCCAGATCAACCAGATGCAGGAGTAAAAGATTGGGTTTCTTCCGGCGAATCGTATCCACAGCGCAAAGGGTTGAAAAATCATCCAGCTGCGGCTGTTCAATCCCTTTGCGGTAGCGCCCATACTTCCACTCCATCGCAAGACAGTAGAGCGGGCTGCCGTTTCTCAGGATCTTCAGGGTTTGATTCTCCTGCCTAATCGCCACAATCTCCGGCAAATTGTAACGGATGCGCGCCTTACCGCTGACCGGCCAGAGGATCGCCGCCGCCGTCAGGCCGGCTGCGTCTGCCGCGTCATAAATGGTTGCTGTTTTGATTTCTCGTCGATACCAATACCAACTCTGATCCTTTTCGCTGACAAACGGTTCAAAATGATTGTTATGGATAACACCATGCCGATCCGGATCAACCCCAGTCACCATTGTAGTGTGTACAACATAAGTCAGCGTAGGATAAACGCTTCTCAATTGTGTTGTATAGGCGCCGTTTTCGATTAACTGCTTCAAGTTCGCATATCGGCTTGCCTGTTGCCAATTTTCTTCTGAGAATGCATCATAGGAAATGACAATCAGGTGTTTTGCTGTCTGCGGTTTCGTCTGTTCCTGTGGCGCTGGCATGCTAGACCACTTCCGCTTCCGCGCTTTTCACCGCATCCTTTGGTAAAGTGATGAAGACGAAAAAGCCTGCGATGAACAGCGGAATAATTGCCAGAATACTCAATTTGGCATTACCGGTCAGGGTCGTTGTCAATGCCATAATCGCTGGTCCTACAATCGCAGCGAATTTGCCAAAGATATTATAGAAACCAAAGAATTCGTTGGATTGTTCCTTGGGGATGATCTTGGCATAATACGACCGACTCAAGGCTTGAATACCGCCTTGCGCAGAGCCGATTAAAGCGCCTAAAATAAAAATATGCCAGACAGAACTGATAAAGAAAGCGGCGATACAGGAGACGATGTAGGTGAAAATGCCAACAATGATCATGCTTCTGGCAGAATACTTCTGCGCCAGATTGCCATAGAGAATCGCGCAGGGAAAAGCAATGATCTGAATCACCAATAAAATCCCCAGCAGGGTGAAGGTATCCAGCGCATTGGTACCTAAGACCGTTGTGGCATAAGGCACCACCATCTTGATGATCGTATCCACGCCGTCAATATAGAGGAAATAAGCAATGAGAAAAACGAAAACAGTTTTATGCTGTTTAATGTTGTGGAATGTTTTTGCCAGTCGCTTAAAGCTGTTGCCGATGGGGTTGGGTTCCGATTCGATGTAATGCTTCTGCCGCACATCTTTGATCATCGGCACGGTTAAAAGTCCCCACCAGAGCGCGGTGACGATAAAGCCAATCTGATAACCGATTGCCTTGTCCATACCCAAAAGAAAAACTAAAACCAGACTGATCCCAAAAGGAATCACACTGGAAATATAACCGAAGGCAAAACCGCTGGTAGACACCTTATCCATTCTGTCATCCGGCGTGATATCAACTAAAAAGGAATCATAGAAAATATTCGAGCCGGCAAAGCCGATGGCCGACAAAATAAAAAAGAGGATCAACAATTGCCATTGCCCGCTGGCCGGAGAAACAAAAGCCAAAGCTGCTGTCGAAAGGATACCGAGAAAAGCAAAGAAAATGAAAAAGCGCTTTTTCTTATCCTTATAGTCGGCAATCGTGCCTAAAATCGGGCTGAGAATGGCGATAAAAATACTGGCAATGGAATCAAAATAACCCAGATCCATACTGCTCTGCACATTGCGGAACATGCCGAAAACAATGGGCAGCAGCGCTGTCGTCACTGCCATAGAATAAGCCGAATTACCGCAGTCATACAACACCCAGGATCTTTCCTCTTTCGTCAGTTTCATTATGGAACCTCCCTTAAATTAGCTGCTGCTGCTTTGTTGTGCGCAGGCAGCTGAATCACATAATCTTGCGGCGGTCACTCCGCCGCAGCGTGTGACAGGATTTCAATCAATAACCCGGCCGCTCTGAGCTCAAACCGGGTCCCCGCATGGGCTGCGATTTCTGTGAGAGCAGCTTTCTCCCGGACATATGCTCTTCGGCGGTTTACAAATCCCTGTAAAAAGCTTCATCCACACTTGTTTTGATGGCATAATCGTCCTATTCTGCGCTTATCCGCAGAGCAGCCGCTAAAAAATTCAAGCAAGGTTTGCATCCGGCAGTTCGATCTTCTGTTTTGAGCGTACTGTAATGCCGGCCCCCGTCAGGGGATGCGCAAAACTCAAACTCACTGCGCAAAGCTGCTGGCTCTGATAACCATACGCTCGGGAAAATTCCTCTGAAGCCTCGGAACCATACTGTGAATCTCCCAACAAGGGAAATCCGGCAGAGGCGCAATGCACGCGCAATTGGTGGGTGCGCCCGGTTTCCGGTTGCAGCTGCAGCAGACTGCACGCCGCAGTTTTCTGCAATACCCGGTAAAAGGTCTTGGCATACTGTCCGTCCGTGCGGACACAGCGCAGCAGGCTGGTCTCCGAAAGACGGGCGATCGGCTGACAGATTACGTCCTGATCCCGGGCAGGATGACCAAAGACAGCCGCATGATAGGTTTTCACGATACGGCCGCTGCTGAGCTGCTCACTCATTTTAGCATGGATATGCGCATTTTTAGCGATCAGCACCACGCCAAAGGTATCACGGTCGAGCCGATTGATCAGATGAATCGCACACTTCTGATTGGTCTGTTGATAATAATATAAGATGCGGTTGGCCAGCATGCCGGATTCCCGATTGGCGGTCGGATGCATGATGATGCCGCTTGGCTTATCCAGGGCAAGCAGGGCTTCATCTTCATAGAGAATGGTCAAATCCCCCTCTTCGGCGGCATAGTTGGGTGCCTGCTCTTCGATCTCGATACTGATCCGATCGCCGACGGCAACACGATGATATAACCTGACTTGCTCGCCATTGACGCGGCAGACATTGCGCAGTTTCAGCCGTTTTGTCAAGGTCGCCGAAAGCCCCATCTCACTGCGCAGGAAAGTAATCAGCTTCCCCTCCCGCGCTGCGGTATGTTCCAGCAGCAAAGCAACACCTCCCCGCTCTCTATTATTCCAGGCTTAATTTTCTGCCTCACAGATCTGCCTGCTGCAGATCCTGCGGAAAAACGTTCTCGTGTTTCTCTCTCTTGATTTTTTCATCAAATTATTTCCCGCATTGTCTGAACTTATCCTGCGGGCTGCCGCTGCAAAACTTGGTCAATAAAGATCTTGACGATGTCCGGATCAAACTGCGTACCGGCAACACGCAGCAGTTCCGTTTTTGCTTCTTCCAGCGTCATCGATTTCTTGTAGGGCCGCTCCGCCGTCATTGCTTCAAAGGCATCGGCGACACTGATGATGCGGGAAATCAGCAAAATCTGATTGCCTTTTAAACCGCTCGGGTAACCTTTGCCGTCCCAATGTTCGTGATGCTGCAAGGCGTGGATCGCCAAATCGGAATACTCATCGGCCGCCCGCAGGATTTGATAACCAACTTGGGTGTGATTTTTGATCAGATCGTATTCTTCCGCGCTCAATTTCCCCGGTTTCTGCAGAATGGCATCCGGGATTGACATCTTGCCGATATCATGATACATCCCCGCCATTTCCAGTTCTTTCAGCTGATCCGCCGGTAAATTCATCGCCTCACCAATCTGACGGGCATAGTAGCGAACCCGTTCGGAATGGTTCTTTTCCAATTGGTATTTATCGGTCAGAGTTTGCAGAATTGCCTGAATCGCATGGTTGCGCACACTGATACCTTCGGTAAATTTCTGACGATACATATGATTTTCCGCGGATTTCAGCATTTCATCCAGACTTTGCAAGCGACCTTCCTTGCTTTCATAACCGATGGCAACCGAGAGGGGAACATTCATAATCAGGTTCTCCGCCATACTTCGCCTGATCGCATCCTTATAAACATCCATTGTCTGCAGGGACGTATGCGGTAACAGAATGGCGAATTCGTCCCCGCCGATACGCGCAATCACATCACAAGCCTGAAATGTCTCACTCAGAATTTTTGTTACAGCAGTCAGCGCCAGATCGCCTGCCGTGTGTCCGTAGGCGTCATTGATGATCTTCAAGCCGTTGACGTCCAACATCATCACACCCAGCGGATATTGCGCCGTGCGCACAAAAGTATCGAAAGCCTCTACAAAGTATCTGCGGTTATACAAACCCGTCAAATAATCGTGATTGCCCAGATATTCAATCTCACGCTGCTTCTGCTTCTTTTCCGTGACATCGCGGAAAACCAGGACGGCACCGATGATTTCGCCATTGTCCTGATGAATGGGCGAAGCGCTGTCTTCAATAAAGTAACGGCTGCCGTCCCTGGCGAGCAAAATCGTATGATTGGCTAATTCCACTACTTCACCGCTGAGGAAAACTTTTTCAATCGGATTTTCACAGGGTAAATTGTTTGGATCGGAAACAATCTGAAACACCTCCGCAAAGGGTTTGCCTTGTGCTTCCTCTTCTTGCCAGCCTGTCAGCCGCTCTGCCACTCCGTTCAATGAAGTAATACGCCCCTCTGCGTCGGTAGCGATGACGCCGTCTCCGATTGAATGCAGGGTAGCGCTTAAGGTTTCCCTCTCCTGCAACAGCTGCAATTCCAATTGTTTGCGTTGATTGATCACTTCGGTATAAACGATAATGCCGCCGATTTGCTGATTCTCATCATACCAGGGACGGCATTCCCAGCGTGTCCAGTCTACGCTGCCGTCCTGATGTATATAAGAGTCGTCATCCGCTTTTGAAACGATCCCTTGCAATGCCATTTGATGCACATCCCGCCATTTTTGCGGTAAATCCGGAAACACCTCATAATGGTTCTTGCCGATAATATTTTGACCGGAAATGCCATACTCTTCCAGATATCTCTCACTGACAAACAGATAATTCAGTTCTCTGTCGAAAACAGACACACCGCCATTGCTGTGATTGATGATATAGTCCAGTAAGCGATGCGACTGCAGCAAGGCCTGCTCCGCTTTTTTGCGGTCGGTGATATCAGAAACCAAAACCGCAAACTGCCTTGGCCGGATGGCATAGGAATAGGTGGCATAATAACGTTTTGTCGTCTCCAGATAATTTTCATAATACATCGCTTCGCCGCTCAGGGCTACTTTACCTAGCATCTCAATCCAATAAAGTTCCACTTGCGGCATCACTTCGGTGATGCGTTTGCCGATTGCGTTTTCCCGCGTAACACCCAATAAGCTTGTGTAGCTGTCATTCAGATCCAAAAAAACATAATCAACAGGTTTTCCGTTGGCATCGGTGATAATTTCATGCAATGCGAGTCCCTGACTCATGGAAGAATAGAGCAGCCGATATTTTTGCTCCGACTCCTGCAGTTGCTGCTGCAATTGAACCCGATCCGTGATATCCTGTTGATTGCCGAAATGACCGATGACTTTTCCGGTTTCGTCATACATGACGATGTAATCGCCTTCGATGATCATCCTGCTGCCGTCGGCGCGCTTTTCCTCCGTAATGGCATGTAAATAACCGGCATCCAGCATCTGCCGCCAAAATGAGAAGCCCTGTTTCAATTGATCGGCAAAAGAATCACGCGGTGTCCTTGACATCAACTCTGCCGCGCTCAGACCATACTGCTGCAGCAGGGCCGGATTGACTTTTGTATCACGTTGGTGATCAAAAATGTAAGCCAGCGTTTCTTCTTTGTCGATGGAATCATTCCACTCCACCGGCTGATCGAGCATCATAAAAAAGGAACCGGTCAGCGACTGTGTGAAGAACAGATTGAGCAGCCTTTCACTCTTTTCTTTGATCTCCGTTTCGGCAATCAGCTTTTGGTTCAATTCCGCCAAGGTTCGGCGGGCATTTTCCAGCTTACTGGTTCTTTCTTCCACCAAATCTTCCAGGTGATTCATAATCGATTCTGTTTTATCGGCCATGATGTTGAATGCCTGCGCTAGGTTGCCAATTTCATCGGCTTGCCTGACGGGCACCCGCGGAGAAAAATTGCCTTCACCATAGTCTTTGGTCGCTTTCACCAAAGCTGTCAACGGTTGAAACGCTTTTTGCAGGTAGAATAAATAGAGCAGGATCACCGCGATGACTGCCAGAAAGAACGCACCCAAAGCTAAACGAACATTGTCTCGCCAGCCGGTTTCCAGATAGGACTGCGGAATTGCGGAAAGAACGACCCAATTGATCCCTTGATTTTGCACTTCAACGGCACTGAAAAAAAGGTCGAACTCATTGTCGATGTAACGATAATTTGCCGTTCCTGTCGAGAGATACTGCCGATAAGCGCTGGCTAAAGCGCGGTTGCCCAGCTGATCAATCTTCACCCTTTCCAAAACTCCATCTTCCGCAAAGGAAAAATTGGCGAGATTGAGGGAATTGGAAACCAGATATTCAGAATCCTTTTCGACGATCACGGCCAAGCCCTGGCTTTGGCTGACTGTCTCCCGCAGAAAAGTCTCAATGCCGGAGAGGATGACATGGGCTCCCAGAACGCCTGCTAATTCACCGGTTGGCTGATAGATGGGATAAGCCGCGGATACCGTCAGATCATTCATGACGAAGTGCTGATAAATGGGTGAAAACGTACCGCTCTTTGCTGTGTCGGCTGCCCTGTACCAATCCCGCGTTCGCGGATCAAAAGCGGTGGCAGTCTGCAAGATAATGTCACCTGTACTCATGTCCTCGTTCAGGCTGTAATACCAGGTATGACCTCCGGTAGCGGCATTGTTTCTCATAATTTCGATTGCACCGGCGGCATTTCGTCTGGCGCCATAATATTCGCCGGTTTGTGTCCCGTAGCTTAAACTGTAGACTGCCTGTTCGTAAGCTTTTAAGACACCCGCGAAGTACTTTTCACGTTCGACCGCGTTGTTTAAATCGACAATCTCATTCTCGAACAGAAGATGCTGTACCTCGTTGATTTGCAGCGGGGTACGGATAAATTCTTCAATTTGACTTTCTATTTTCGAATTCAAATTCGCTGCCATTTGATTCATCATCTCATCGGAGGAGGAACGCCAGTTGGAAAAAACAAAATAGCCGATACCGATTGTTGAAATCCCCATAATTGTGATGAAAATAACAATAGTCGTTTGTTTGATGGTCAATTGATGTCTGGAAATGTTCGCGTTCATAGGCTCAACCTTTCTGGCGGGTGATGAAAAATTGCTCGGGGATCTGGGCAAACGGCAATCAGTTCATCCCCAAAATGTTTTGTGTCTCGGCTACGCCAGACATTGGCAAAACCAAAAAAGCGGATGCCTGCTTCCTTTTATAGATTTGTCTGTCAATCAAGGAAATACCTCCATTTTAATAATATATCTGCAAAGCGCCTGCTCTTTGCTCTGGTATTTTCCGATCCCATCAAGTCTGTTACCTTCGACGAAGCTGCAATTCATTTTAAAATCCATTCCTTTCGCAGTGCTCAAGGCACATATAGAGATGAAAAGGATGCAAACAGTTTCTTTTCACGCTATTGATCTCACAATCTTTTATCAGTAAACGCAATGCCGGCATCAATTGATTTTTACTTTTCCGGACTGAATTGACTTTTGTATTGCTGCTTATTTTCATACATCAGTCTATCCAGTTTTTTCAAGAATTCTTCCGCATTCATGGCACACTGATCATCATAAAGAGCAGACCCAATGCTCACACTCAAAGCATAAGGTTGCTGGCTGGTTTTGTTATACTGCGCAAAAGCCTGATGGATTTTCTCTTCCATGCTTTGAAGTGCCGTCTGATCAGCCTGCTCCAAGATAATGAAAAATTCATCACCGCCGAAACGGGCAACAAAATCCGCTAAGCGCAAAACGCTGCTGACTAAACCAGCCGCTGTCTTCAAAGCATGGTCTCCCGCTTCATGCCCAAATTGATCATTGATGATTTTAAAATCATTCAAGTCCAGCATCATCGCTGCAAAAAACTGGCCGCTGCCTCTGCCGTTGATTTTATCTGTTAAATAAAGGTCAAGTTTCCTGCGATTACTGACTCCGGTTAAATAATCCGTATGAATGATTTGATTCTGGATATTTAAGTAAATAATCAACAAAGAAACGGCCAGACTGTTCAGACTAAAGGCAACCCCATAAATAAAGATCTGCAAAATAACCGCAATACCGGGAGGAAAAGCAAAAAAAACCAGTGCAAAAAACTGTCTTGCTTCCATTTTACTTCTATTTTTTAAAATCAAAACATAGGCAGCAATCATCATCGCAAAAGTTCCGACAAAAATCAGCGGATAATAGACGGTCCTGTGATAAATATTCGCGGCATCAATCGTATAAAACCAACCGTATTTCAAAGACAAAGTCACGATTACACCATAACCTACGTTGACAGCCGCCAGCCATCGCGCCAGCCGTTTCGTTTTCAGCTCATCACCCACGATTTGCTGATAAACGTACAACAGCCATAAAGACGGTATGCTCCAGTTGAAGAGAAAAACCAGATAATTTCCCACTTGATTCAAGAGGGGGTAAATGGTATCCGGCCTTCCGTCAAACCGCCCCATCAGATCCACCACCAACAGCAGGATCGCCGCTTTTACCAACAAGTTATAAATTTTATTCTGCAGGGATTCTTTTTCTGCATTCTTGATGGATAAAATATAGATGATGAATAAAAGCACGATGGAATAAGCGTTTAAGACAATATTCACGCCGAGATTCATGGCTCATTTCTCCTAATCGGTTCTGCTGCAGTTTACGCTTGCCCAACAGGAGTTGGATCGCGTCTGATGTTTGATTTGTGGTGAATACTCCATTGATTGAAACCAAACCAGACGCTGCCGGTTCCAGTTTGACGATCCAAAAACCTTTGGTTCGTGCTTATTTTACTATATATACTGTATAAACACAAGAAATATCGGGAAATATTCCTGCTTGCGCGTATTTGGACAGTTTTGTTCCATTCTCACCAATCTAAGAACAACCGAAGAGTATGTTGCTTTTCCTGCATTTATTTGGTATCATAAAATAAAAGCAGAAGCAAAGCAAGCAGATAAGAGGGAAAAAAGATGGAAAACCAGGAACAGCCGCATCAACGCCGGGCTCGCTATACGGGTACGCATCCAAAATCTTATCAGGAGAAATATAAAGAATTACAGCCGGAACGTTATGCGGATACCATTGAAGAATTGCTGCAAAAAGGGAAAACACCGGCCGGCATGCATCGCCCTGTCTGCGTGCAGGAAATTTTGCAATTCCTGCAGGTGACACCGGGACAAATCGGGCTGGACGCCACCTTAGGTTATGGCGGACATACCGTAGAACTCCTAAAATGTCTGCAGGCAAAGGGGCATTTATACGCCATTGATGTGGACCCCATGGAACTGCCGCGCACCCGGGCGCGCCTGGAGAACTTAGGTTACGGCTCCGACATCCTGACAACGAGACAAATGAATTTCTCTGCCGTCGACCAAATCGCCAAAGAGGCAGGGCCCTTCCATTTTATCCTGGCGGATTTAGGTGTCTCTTCCATGCAGATTGACAATCCGGCCAGAGGCTTCTCTTTTAAACGCGAAGGTCCTCTGGATTTGCGGCTCAATCCGCAAAAAGGGAAATCCGCCGCGGAGCGCCTGCGAACCATTACAGAAGAGGAATTGCAGGGACTGCTGCTGGAAAATTCCGATGAACCGTATGCCGCACCGATCGCCCGTGCAGTAATTGCCGCCAGAAAAAGCGGCAAAGTGATTGCCACCACCGGCCAGTTGCAGCAAATTATCAGCGAAGCCCTGAAATTTATTCCGGGAAAAAATAAGGAAGATGAAATCAAGAAAGCCTGTCAGCGCTGTTTTCAAGCCCTGCGTATCGATGTGAATCACGAATTGGAAGTGCTCTATCAATTCTTAGAAAAACTTCCCGACGCTTTGGCGCCGGGCGGCCGGGTGGCAATCCTATCCTTTCATTCGGGTGAAGACCGTCTCGTCAAGAAATCTTTTCAGCACTTTTACCGGGAAGGGATCTATCGCGAAATTGCGCCCGACCCCATTCGACCGACAGCCGCGGAATGCAGCAGCAACAGCCGCGCCCGCTCCGCCAAACTGCGTTGGGCAATCAAAGCCTGATTGACGCCTCCAGAGCTCTGCGGTGACGACAATAAAGCGCGCTGCAACTTGGCTTCAAAGTTTCTTCTTAAAAACCGATGCATAGGATAGCGGAACACTATTGATTGGTAGGGAATGGTCTAGACCGTACCGTCGCCTCTAGAGCCCAATGGAAAAAGTCCGGAGGAATTTTTTATTCCGCCGGACTTTTTGCTATTAAATTGAGCATATGCTATTTTTTTGCACTCAGCTTCGCTATCTTGGCACAATGTCAGCACCGCATCTCCATTGCATAAAAGCGGCCGTGTTCCAGGGGGACGGGGGTGTTGGCTCAGGTGTTCCAGGGGGACGGGGGTGTTGGCTCACAACTCCTCAATCACTCTCCTGGATATGCCAGTGACTCTGGCTATTTGTCGGATAGAAAAATTGCTTTTTGCCTTTATGTTTCTAAGAATTTCATCTCTGCTTGCTTTTGTAAAACTTTGAATTTCATCCATACGATCTAAATGAGCCATTTTTCTCATTGCTTCTCTGGCTTCGTTATCATTAAATCTATTGCTGGCAAGGTATTCCAGACAATTATCCTGATTTTGTTCATTATGATACTCCAGAAACTGATCTTCTGGCATTATACTGAAAGCAAGATAACTATCCACTATTTTATGCTTCATAAAATAGTCATGGTAGCTGCTCCATTTATAATCGGATATGTCAGAAACAATACCCGCTTTTACCGGATTCTGATGAATATACCGGATTACCGTCAATAAATAACGCATATTTTCAATGTTCTCACTTTTAAAACGATCCTGATATAAATGACCGCATCTCTGATACTTCGTATTATACCAATGCACATAACTTGCGCAGATCTTACGCATTGATGTTCCCAAATTGTCGTCTTTCATTAATAGATGAATATGATTGCTCATTAAGCAGTATCCAAGAAGTTCAAATTCGCATTGCTCTTTATACAATACAATTGTTTGCAGAAACCTATCTTTGTCTTCGTCATCTTCGAAAATATCTTGATGATTGATACCTCTCATCATTATATGATAGATCCCGCTTTTGCTTTTCTTTCTTGCTGTCCTAGGCATTTCATTCACCTCAATCTCTGTTGCAGGGGACCGGAGCTGAATATGCTCTATTTACATACCTATATTTATACTTTTTTTTATTAATATTTCCCCCGTTTAAAAAATAGTATACTCTATCAAATTTATCGTGTCAATATCCTCACCCCTCGACTCTCAAATCTTGTGCCAACACCCCCGTCCCCTTGGCACATTTGACAAATGAGCGGATTGACCTTATAATATGCCCCATAGGGGTATATGGCATCTCATTCGGTTTTTGGAAAGGCGGCGCTCTCAGATGAAATTTTTTAAAAAAATCCGGGGGGAAGAATCGTTTCGCACACTGTGTTTGACAATATTTTCGGGAATCTTTCTCTTGGCAAGCTTTTTTGGTTGGCTTTCGGATCTACCTTTTGATCCGGCTTGGATCGCCATTGTAATCAGCGGTATTCCCATTGTATTTGGCGCTGTACTGGGATTGGTCAAGGAGTTTGATGTGACGGCCGATGTCCTGGTGGCAATTGCCCTGATTGCCGCTGTTTGGATTGGGGAATACTTTGCTGCCGGCGAAGTTGCCTTCATAATGCAATTAGGTAAGGTTCTTGAAGACGTAACAGCCGGAAAATCACATCAGAGTCTGCAGGCGCTGATCAATCTCACTCCGCAGCAAGCTTGTATCCGCACAGCAGAAGGTGAGAAAGTTATTCTGGCTGCCGCAGTGCAAAGCGGCGATCTCATTTTAATTCGCCCCGGCGAATCAATCCCAGTGGACGGCAGGATTATTCACGGTAATACTACCATCAATCAATCGGTAATGACCGGAGAATCCGTACCGGTTGACCGCACAATCGGCGACGAAGTCTACCAGGGAACCATCAATCAGCAAGGTGTGATTGAAATTGAAGCCACTCAGGTCGGCGAGGATTCTTCATTGAAAAAGATGATTCATCTGGTTGAGGAAGCGGAAGAAAACAAAGCACCCATTGTGCGTATCGCGGATAAATGGGCTCGCATTCTTGTACCGGTTGCCCTGGGTTGCGCTTTACTGATTTGGCTGATCACCAAAGATGTTTATCGAGCCGTCACAGCGCTCGTTGTCTTTTGCCCATGTTCACTGATCCTCGCTACTCCAACGGCAATGATGGCTGCCATAGGCAATGCAACCAAAAATGGAATTCTGATTAAATCCGGTGCGGCGGTAGAGGCAGTGGCAAAGCTCGATACGCTGGTGATGGATAAAACCGGTACCTTAACTTACGGTAAGCTGCAAGTGGAGGATCTTCAGATTCTCGACCCGAACCTGGAGCGCAATCGTTTTCTCGCTTTCATCGCCAGCGCAGAGAAATTCTCCGAGCATCCATTGGCAAAAGCGATCATAAACTATGCTCACAGCCAAGGTATTGTGGCAAAAGATCCCGACAGTTTTGAAATGCAGCCGGGGAAAGGGGTTACAGCACTGGTTGATGGGCATAAAATCTCGCTCGGCGAAAAAATTATTGGTCAAGAACAGATCCAAAATCATCCTGTGGCAGCCCACATGATTGAACAAATGCAAAAACAGGGTAAAACTGTTTTGCCCGTTCTGTGTGATGAAACAATCATCGGCATCATCTCAATCGCCGATACACTCCGCAAAGAAGCGAAAAGCACCCTAGCCGAACTGAAACGAAGCGGCATTGAGCGCATCGTTATGCTGACCGGAGATCATCAGGTTGTAGCGGATTTCATTGGAACTGCGGCTGGTGTAACCGATCTCTTTGCCTCCCAACTGCCTGAAGACAAAGTAAATTCCATCCGGCACTTAACGCAGCAAGGTTATTTTGTCGGCATGGTTGGCGATGGCATAAATGATGCTCCTGCTCTTGCCACCGCCTCTGTCGGAATTGTCATGGGTGCCATCGGGTCCGACGTAGCCTTGGAAGCCGCAGATATTGCTCTGATGGGTGACGATATCAGTAAACTACCTTTTTTGATTCGGATCTGTCGAAAAACAAAAAGCCGGATCGTTTTTAACATCGTAATTTCAATGATTTTGAATTTTGGTGCCATCATTCTGGCAGGTTTTGGCTGGCTTACTCCGGTCACTGCGGCTTTGGTTCATAATTTAGGCTCGGTGTTCGTCGTTGTCAATTCGGCATTGCTGCTCACTTATCGGGAAACGGATTCCCTTGTTTTGCCAATAACTGCCAATTAAATACAGGTTCAATCTGCAATTCGCAAAGAATGAGGAGGTCATGTTATGTCCGCACATCCCCATCACGATACCGAAAAACTTTGCCAACGTCTCAACCGCATCGAAGGGCAGTTGGGCGGGATCCGCAAGATGCTTGAAAATGATCAACCCTGCGATGAAATCATTATTCAATTGAATTCCGCTAAAGCAGCTTTACAGAAGATCAGTCAAATTATCCTGGAAGATCATCTCGATCATTGTGTAATTGACGCGCTTCGTGACGGCGAAAGCGAAGTTCAAATTGATAGTTTAAAACGCGCTATCCGTCAATATACCAAAATGGTTTAACAAAAGCGTGTGCCAACACCCCCGTCCCCCTGGCTCAGATAATCTTCCGTCCATTGATGAATCATGGCATGTAGTTTTTCATGAACTCCCGCTCCCATGACGGTCTCTTCAAATTGTTCAAATTGCTTATACAATTCATCCTGTTTTGCTTCGCTGCAAGCGCGGTCTGCCATAACAAATAGAACATTATTTTCCTTTTCGATATGACTGCGCAGAAGAATTGCGTAATGATTGGCATTCAGTTGGAAGTTCACCGGATCCGCTGCTATTACCGCCTGGCTGATCAAAGCAAGATATTCCCTGCCCATTTGATGCTCGATAAGCATGACGCCAATCGGGCCGCCTTGCTTTGGGATCCCCAATTTCTCCAATACCGGAAATAGGTAATTCTCTTCTTTCCCGTGATGACATTGATCGGCAAATGTTTTCAGAAAGTAAACGAGTTGTTCGCCAAACAGCATTTTTTTATCGGTTTCCAGCTGCGATGACAGAACATGATCCGTGATCTCAAGGACATTCAGAATGGCGGTATGCTCCTTTTTCAGATCCTGTATTGCTTTTCCCATAACCATTGCCTCCTTCTCCTTTTATGCCGGACTAGAAAACTTTTCCGGCTGTTTTACAATTCCGCATCCATTGATATTCCAATCTGACTCAATCCTATATTCTACACCATTGCGCTTTCATCCTGCATACAGTTCGACTGTTACCAGGGGGTTGTTACCAGGGGGACGGGTGTTACCAAGGGGACGGGGGTGTTGGCACAAATTTTGTGCCAACACCCCCGTCCCCCTGGCTCTTGTGCCAACACCCCCGTCCCCTTGGCTCACTTAACGAATTCAATGGCTTCCTTGCCGGTGATTTGTTCAATGTCAATGGCAATTAAGTAAGATTGACTGCAGCCGTCCACTTCTCTTTGCCTGGCTGCCTCTGGTTGATCCCCTGCGTATTTTTCCACGAAGGCCAGGAACGCCTGCCGCTGTTCGGCGCCTTCGGCAATTCTGGCGCGGCCAAAAGCAATCACGCTGCGGAAATAAGTTGTGTATTTTCCACTGATAATTTTGTCTTCATCAATCACCGCAAAAGATACCTTCGGATTCCTGAGGATCGCGTCTATTTTATGGCCGGCCTTTGCCGAATGAAAATAGATTTTCTCATGATCATAGACATAACTGAGCGGCACCGCATAGGGGTAATCATCATCCCCTAAGCACGCCAGAACCCCATTGGTGCATCTGTTCATTACCGCTGCCGTATCCTGCAGTGATAACAATTGTTTTTCTCTGCGCATGGCGCGAAACATCTTGTTTCCCTCACTTTCGCTTTCAGCATTTCCAATCGATTTTGGCCGGATGCGGCTCATCGACGACTGCCACCGCCTGCAATGCAGCCAGCATACGTCCGCATTCTTCCGCCGCAGCAAGCTGCAACTGTTCCCACTGCACTTCGGTTCCCAGTTTATCGTAAGCAACCGCCAAGGCACCATACAAGGCAAGCCCGATGCTATGCCTGGCGGAGTGAATTGTTGAAGCGCATTGCCCGATTGCCCTGGCTGCGGCCTGCGCACCCGGATTTGTTTCGCTTTCCCGGGCGGCGGCGTGACAGGCGAGGATGGCGGCTTTGGCTTCCGGCAGCTTGATGGTTCCTGCTAACCAGGCTTTGGCAGCCTGCAGGGCCTGCTGCGGCCGCAAATCGTGCGGGTACGCTTTAACCCACAGCGGTAAAATAAAGTGTTCGGCATAATCAACCGCCCAATGCGCCAGCGTGGGTTTACTCTGCGTGCCTATCAGTGTCAGCAGCAATTGAATAGACGGCGCCTGCCAGTCGCTGAGCATTTTTCTCGCTTTAGGCAATCAGATCATCCTCTCTCTCCTGCAGCCGCGCTTATTTAACATGTTCAATAAACGTGACAGTCACGCTGTCACCCGGTTGTTTGGCAATTTTGGCACGAATTTCTTTTCGGATGCCAATGATCGGACCGGGTGCACCCATCCTGACCAGTTGTCCATCATAGGGCTCTTCGTCAAATGTGGCATGAACCGCAACACGAGACTTGCCGAATGCCGCTTTTAAGTCATAGGGTACTTCCAAATAAGCGCCGTCGATATCGGGCACTTTCTCAATGCTCGCCGTTAATTGATCAAGCTTGGGGTTCGTGGCTGACACTCCTCTTGGTGCGTTATGCCAGCTGCTGTTTGTTTTTCTAGTATTTGCCAATCGGCGGCTGTACGGAATCGGGCAGCGGGCATTGGTAAGCGCCGCCGTTTTGTTTGAAAACGAGGTTTTTCGCTTTCTCCACCACTTCGGGCCTGGCCATGGTTTTGAGTGCAGCCAGCGCCATCACGGCAGCGGCAGTCAGCAAGCCTTTTTGGGCAATTTGGCTGCCCGCCTGGGCGGTCATTTGCCAGGAATGCCCCACATTGCCGATACAGGCGGTGGCAATATTGAAGTTGATGGTCGGCACCGCATAAGTCACATCGCCAACATCGGTCGAACCGGAGGCATATTTGACGTTTTTGGCATCGTAAGGGTGAACGCTTGCGTCCAACGAGTTTGCCAGAATTTCATCCAGCTTTTCTTCGCCATATTCCTGGCTGATCGCTTCTTTGATCGAGTCCAGCGTCGTTGCGTTATAACTCTCTAAAAAGGCTTTGGCCAGCTGATAATCCGAAGCATCCCATTTGGGCGCTCCTACTTCCCGCAGCGCTTCATCCGCGACGGCAGCCAAAGCCGTATTGGGGATATAATCGGAAAATGCCATGGTAACTTCATATTCCATGCTGGTTTCCGTCATCAGGGCGGCCCCTTGCGCCACTTTCACCACACGCTCGAATAATTCTTTGACTTGTTTGACCTTGGGCGAACGCACTTCGTATTTGATCAGGCTTCTGTCCTGCACCACATTGGGCGAAACACCGCCTGCGTCCACGTAAGCGTAATGAATCCTGGCCTGATCAATCATATGTTCGCGCAGATAATTAACCCCCACGCTCATCAGTTCTGCGGCATCCAGCGCGCTTCTGCCCAATTGCGGCGAACCGCCGGCATGCGAGGTCACGCCTTTGAATTTGAAATTGGCTCCCATGATGGCGACGGAGCGCGTGGACTGCACCTCGTTCTTGCTGGCCGGGTGCCAGGTATAGACAAAGTCGACCTCCCGAAACACCCCGGCTCTGGCCATAAACTGCTTAGAGCCGGCGCCCTCCTCTGCCGGGCAGCCAAAGAAATAAACCGTTCCGCTCTGCGGATGCGCGCTGAGGTACTGCTTAACCGCGATGGCAGCGCCCATAGCAGCGGCTCCCAGCGCGTTGTGACCGCAGCCATGCCCCGGCTGGCCGGCCACCAGCGGACTGCGCCGCGGAATTCCCGCTGCCTGGCTCAAACCATCCAGCGCATCGTATTCACCGAGAAAACCAAAAATCGGTTTGCCGCTGCCGAATTTTGCCGTGAAGGCCGTCGGCATGGCGGCCACTCCCCGCTCGATGCTGAAACCTTCGCTTGCCAAGACATCGCTCAACAATTTTGCCGATTGAAATTCTGCGTAGGGCAGCTCGGCATATTGCCAGATCCGGTCGCTGACTCCCAAAATGAGATCCCGCTTTTCTGCCAAGACCCGATTGATGAAATCTAGTTGCATTTTAAAATCCATTCCTTTCGCAGTGCTCAAGGCACAAATAGAGAGGAAAAGGATGCAAACAGTTCCTTTTCACACTACCCGTCACCCCGCTTGTTATTGTAAGATTTTGCTGAGAAATTCGATGGTTCTGGCCTGCTGCGGATTGCCAAACAGCTGTGCAGGCGTGCCCTGCTCCTGAATTATCCCATCCGCCATAAAGAGAACTCGGTCGCTCACTTCCTTTGCAAACCTGATTTCATGCGTCACGATGACGATGGTCATCCCGGAGTGCGCCAAATCCCTGATTACATCCAAAACTTCTTTCACCATTTCCGGGTCCAGAGCGCTGGTTGGCTCGTCAAACAGCATCACTTTGGGTTCCATGGCCAAGGCCCTGACAATGGCCAACCTTTGCTTCTGACCGCCGGAGAGTTTAGTAGGATATTCGTCTTTCTTCTCCAATAATCCTACCCGCTCTAAAAGTTCACAGGCTCGCTGCTCCGCCGCCTGTTTTGTCATCTTCTTTACCAGGATTGGCGCCAGGCTAATATTCTGTAAAACAGTCAAATGCGGAAAGACATGAAAGAGCTGAAAAACCATACCGATTTTCTGTCGATGCTGATCCAGATTGGTATTTTTCTGCGTCAGATCGAAGCCCTCAAAATAGACTTTACCGGCGCTGACGCTTTCCAATAAGTTCAGGCAGCGCAAGAAGGTGCTTTTACCGCCACCGGAGGGTCCGATGATCGAAACGACTTCCCCTTCGTAAATTGTCTCTGAGATATTTTGCAGCACACGCAATTTGCCAAACGATTTCGACAGATTTTCCACACGGATCAAGGCGTTATCCTTCATCACAACGCAAACTCCTTTCATAGAACTGCAGCCCTCTGGCCAGCATGCTTGTCAGCAGGAAATAAATCACGCCGGCAATCAGCAGGGAGGGAATCGCTAAAAACGTCGCCGCCTGCACCGTTTTATAAGAGGTCGTCAGCTCCTGAATAAAAAATACCGAGGCCAGCGAGGTTTGTTTCACCATCGAGATGTACTCGTTGCCCAAAGCCGGCAGAATGTTTTTGATGGCCTGCGGCAAGATGATCTGTTTCATCGTATGATAAGCCGAAAGTCCCAAACTCCTGGCAGCCTCAGCCTGACCCTGATCCACCGCCTGGATGCCGGCGCGGATCACCTCGGCGATATAGGCGCTGGCGTTGACAATCAGGGCAATCACGATGCAGGCCGTATCACCGATCCGCACCGGCAGCAGTTTTGGCAGCACCAGCCAAAAGAAATAGAGCTGCAAAAGAATGGGCGTGCCGCGGATCAGACTGATATAGACGGTTGTGAACGCATCCAGGACTTTTTGCTGCGATAATTTCATCAGCGCAATCAAAGCACCCAGGACGCTGGCCGCCGCTACGGTCACGGCAGCCAGCCAAATAGTACCCCATAACCCAAAAAGATAGACATAACCGTATTTTTGCCAAAGCAGGATCACCGTTTGCAGCATGATTCGCACCCGCACTTTCTCATTCGGTTTATAAGCCTAATTTTTTGGCATACTCCGTATACTGCCGATACCATTCGTCGTATTGACCGGAGCTGACTACTTGATCGATGATCTGATTGATGTGGTCGGCCAATTCCGTTTCACCCAAAGGCATGCCGATTCTGCTGCCATCCAACTCCGGATCAACAAAAAAGGTGAAATTTTCAACAATCGCTAAGCCGCTGCCCGGGTTGGCATCGATATACAATTGCGCCATGGCTTTCGAGACAACACAGGCATCCGCTTTCTTCTCCTGCACCATTAAAATCCCATCCGTAGTGGCGGAAACCCGCTTCAATTCTTTCAGCTTCGGGATTTGTTCATTGGCAAACACTTCCTGCAGCGAACCGCTTTGCACAACCACGGTGGCATTGGCCAAATCTTCGGCTGATTGAATTTTGTCCTGAGCCTCTTGCCTGATCAACAAACCATTGCCCGGCGTATCTTTGGCAAAATAATAACCCTTAGACAGCAGCATGGCCGACGCCCGAGCCGGCGTATAGGCTAAGGCCGAGATCGCCAGGTCATACTTGCCTTCTGTGATGCTGCTTAGAACGGCCGAAAATTCCAAGGGGATAATTCTCAGCTCCACCCCCAATTGCTCGGCGATATATTTGGCTAATTCGATATCGCTGCCCACATATTTCTCGTTACCGCTTTTGCTGGGGTCGATAAATTCATTCGGCGCAAAATAAGGTTCTGTCACCACCTCCAAATAGCCCCGGTCCAGAATTGCCTGTAAGCGATTCTGCGCTTTGGCGGCATTCGCCGCTGGTTTGGCATTGCAGCCACCAATCAAAACCAGAACAACAGAAAGTAAGACTGCGAAAACCCATTTGAAACTCTTTTTCATTACAACTTCCTCCTTCATTTTTGATCAAATCCAATTCTCATAAAGCAGCATACTTTCTGTGGAGGATAAAAAAATCGCCCTCTAGCTTACCGCTAGAGGGCGAGAATATTTCATCACGTGGTTCCACCTCAATTTATTGATGCTTCGCAGCATCAACCTCAAAAAGTACTAACATACTTCTGCACTATAACGGGTGCGAGTTCCCGGATCCAACTACTCCCAAAATGGTTTCATCGATCAGCTCAAAGACGTGTTCACAGCGGTCTATTTATGTACTTTCACCAAACGTACACTCTCTGAAAAATAAAACCGCAGCTACTATTTCTTGTCAAAGCTGTTATCTGTTTATTAGTTGCAGATCATAGCACGATGTTTTCCCGTTGTAAAGACGTAAGACGATAAATTCTGAATCACTTGGATTACGACACAATTGATTGCAGCAACACTGCTGCGATTTTTTACCAAATCGGTCTTTACTTCTGCTGCTATAATCTATACTGCTGATCCTGCTGCCTTGCCGGAGTTATTAAGTTTACGCATAGGCTTTTATTAAGCTCTAACTCTTCTTGACGGGTTCCTTTACGGCAGAAAGACCGGCCAAATAGCCAAACGTCATCGCCGGGCCAATGGTACTGCCCGCTCCCCAATAGGCATTGGCGGTGGGAGAAGCAATACAATTGCCGGCGCCATAAAGCCCCGGAATCGGATTGTTATGCACATCCAAAACCTGCGCGTGATCATTGATGATGGGTCCGCCATTCGTATCCAGCGTTCCCGCTGCCAAAATGACCGCATAATAGGGTCCCTCTGCACTCAGCGGATACATCGTATAATTTTTGCTGCCTTTGGGTGGCCACTCCACGCCGGGGACCGTTGGCGGAAACGTTGTCCACTCACGGTCATAATTGAACTCACCGCGGCTGAATTCTTCATCTTTACCCTTTTTAGCAAAATCATTGAAGTTTGCGATTGTCTTCGTTAAATTCGCCAAAAACTCCGGCGCTATACTAAATCCGCCAATCCGTTCGGACAAATTGCTTAAGCGCAGGGTCAAGGCTTGCGTCAAATCCTCCAAAGTTTGCCCACTGAGGATGTAAGAGGGCAGCGCGTCGCTTTGTCTCGGATAAGGTGGATAGCCTTGCCACAATTGCGCTGTTCTCTGATCGTAAATCAGAAAGACCAACATATTCATCCATTCCGCACGCTGCGGATCCCAAACAAAATGAGTCATGGTCCGATCGGTATAGTTTCGCTTTTCATCCATAATGCGTTTGCCATAGCGGTTGACTTCGATGACACTGTCGCCGGGAATATAAAAGATATTATTGGAGCCGCCGGGATTGGTCAGCGCATTTTCCAGGATGCTTTCCGCACGAAACGCTCCTGCCATATTGCCTAATTGAGCGCCGATCTCGCCGGCCATACCGATAAAATCACCGGTATTCGTGGCTACGGAACAGCCGCCAAAATGCGGACCGCGTTGAAAATGCAACATCAGCTCCGGATTATGTGAATAACCGCCGCTGCCAAAAACAACTGCCTGATGAGCTTTGATTTTCAAAATCTCTTTATTCTCTTTAACAACTTCCAGTCCGATCACTTCTTTTTGCTCATTTTGCATGATTTTCATGACCCGATGATCGGTCAGGATCAAGATATCATGACTTCTGGCCCAGGTTTCCAGCTGCCGTATCAATTCAAAACCATAGCTCAGCTTACCTTCCGGGTTTTGCGTATACAAGACACGTCCGCGGATCCCTTTGTTTTCGGGCAGATGGTCCATATAATCCACCTGTGGTTTGCCTGTCCAGTTGATCTCCGCAATGCTGTGCAGCGCACCGCAGTCTTCCAGGAATTCAACCATCTCTGAAGCATGCTCAGCCATGGCCGAGAGCAGCTCAAACTCATTTTTCGGCACACCATACTTTGCATCGTTTGGATTGTAGAGGTGAGGAAAGGAATAGCGCGCCATATAGCGGATGGCATCCTCTTTCTTATCTTCAATCCCCAGATCATGCTGAAAGCGGTTGTTTGGCGTCCAGAACCCGCCGCCCGAGCGCAGCGTCGTCCCACCCACTTTTGCTGCTTTTTCCAGCATGATCACACTGGCACCCTGCTTTCTCGCGGTGATTGCCGCAGAAAACGCAGCCGCTCCGCTGCCAACGATCAGCACATCAGCCTCCAGCGCATAACCGGCAGCACTGGTTAAGCCGCCTGCCTCTGTTTCTGTTTTTGCTGGTGCAGTTTCTATCAGTAAGATGAATTTTTCTTTGGGAGCACCACACATGGGGCAAATCTCCGGTGGCTCTTCTCCCTGACTGATGTAGCCGCAAACGCTGCAGATCCACTTTTTCATAACATCGTCTCCTTTTTTACATCGACCTTACTTTGAGATGAACTGGTAGAATGACCCTTTACTTTAA
>JAJFTT010000037.1 GCA_021372785.1 Negativicutes bacterium
CGTTGGGATTTGCTGCTGCCGTGAGCGCACCGTTTGCGTCGCAGTAGCGAAAAACGATTTGCTGGCGCTCTTCCAGACGGTCAATCGTGTCGGGATCCGCGAAATAATTGCCTTCCGCATGCGCGATGGGGATGCGGATCACCTGTTGAGCCTGATAGAGTCGGGTGAATTGTGTCTGATTGTTATCCACGCGCAGCCAGCGGTCTTCGCAAATGAACTGCAGGCCGGAATTTTTTAAGAAAGCGCCGGGCAGCAAGCCGCATTCGGTCAAAATTTGAAAACCATTGCAGATGCCGAGCAGCGGTTTGCCGGCTTTGGCGTGGGCAATCACCGCATCCATGATCGGTGAAAAACGGGCGATGGCGCCGCAGCGCAGATAATCGCCATAGGAAAAGCCGCCCGGCAAGACAACCGCATCAAAAGCGGATAAATCGGTTTCCTTATGCCAGACGGTAGTGACCGGTTCCTGCAGCACTTCTTTGATCACATGCACGCAGTCTACTTCACAGTTGGAGCCGGGAAAGAGGATCACAGCGAATTTCATGACCTACACCTCCGTCAGGGTCAGCGTATAATCTTCCATCACCGGGTTTGTCAGCAGGATACTGCACAGCTGACGGATCAGTGCCTCGGCCGCGCCGGCGTCGCCTGCTTCTACCACGATCTCCATAAATTTACCGATCCGCACCGATTTAACATCGTTATAATGCAGACTTCGTAAGGAATTCAAGACCGCAGAACCCTGCGGATCCAAAATACTGGGGCGCAGCGTAATGTTCAGGGAAGCTTTAAATGTCATCAGAAAACACTCCTTCTCATTCATCCTTTTTTGATGGCAGACCGAAACCTGACAGGAGAGGAAAAACGGCAGCTGGGAGCTACCGCTTTTTGCTTTATTTTAGACTAAGCCCAGCTTGGCAAAGATATCATCAACATACTTCAGGTGATGTCGAATGTCAAAACAATCATCCAGGTCAGCCGCGCTCAGTTTGTCTGTGATCAGCGGTTCCCGGCTGATCAAATCCCGGAAGGGCAGTTCTTCTTCCCAGGCGCGCATGGCATATTTCTGTACCAGATCATAGGCGGTTTCCCGCAGCAGCCCTTTCTCGATCAATTTGAGCAGGACTTGCTGGCTATGGATCAAGCCATGGCTCTTCTCGATATTGCGCAGCATATTTTTGGGGTAAACCAGCAAATTTTTGACAATATCGGTGAACTTGACCAAGAGATAATCAATCAAAGTGGTGGAATCGGGCAGGATGATCCGCTCCACGGAAGAGTGGGAAATATCGCGTTCATGCCAGAGAGGAATATCCTCCAGCGCGGCAATCGTGTTGCCGCGGATCACGCGGGCCAGTCCGCTGACTTGTTCACAGTTGACCGGGTTGCGTTTGTGCGGCATGGCGGAAGATCCTTTTTGGCCGGGACGGAACGGCTCTTCCACTTCCCGGATTTCTGTCTTCTGCAGACCGCGGATTTCTGTTGCATATTTATCCAGACAGGAAGCAATGATGGCAAGTGTGGTCATCAATTCGGCATGACGGTCACGCTGTAAAATCTGAGTAGAAATCAAGGCCGGCTGTAAATTCATCCCTTCGCAGACATAACGTTCCACAAAAGGGTCGACATTGGCATAAGTACCGACCGCACCGGAAATTTTACCGACGGCAATCGTTTCCTTGGCGCGGGCCAAACGAACGATATTGCGGCGGGTTTCGCTGTACCAAAGGGCTAATTTCAGGCCAAAGGTGGTTGGTTCCGCATGTACGCCATGGGTACGGCCCATGCAAGGCACGTCTTTATAACGAATCGCTTGCTGACGCAGCACTTCCGCAAAGCGATCAAGGTCTTCCTGAATCAGGCTGACCGCTTCTTTCAATACAGCGGACAGCGCGGTATCGACAACATCGGTGGAGGTGAGACCATAATGCAGATATTTCGATTCTTCTCCCAGGTTCTCTGCGATACAGCGGGTGAAGGCGACCACATCATGACGCGTTTCCGCTTCGATTTCATGGATCCGCCGCACATCAAAACGGGCGTTCTTGCGCAGCTGCTGCGCTGCTTCACGCGGGACAACGCCCAGCTCGGCCCAGGCTTCGGCTGCCAATAGTTCCACTTCCAGCCATTTTTGATAACGGTTGTCTTCTGACCACAATTTTGCCATTACAGGTCTGGTATAACGCTCAATCATATGGATGTGACCCCCTTTTCCTTTAGGTAAGCCGTATAACCGATCTTTGCTAATTTTTCATTCTTCGCCAGTACTTCCTGCGCCAGACTGTCTTTGTAGTTGGCAAAGGCTCGGGCGAGGCGGGGATTGTCAAGCGCCAGGATTTGCACCGCTAACAGAGCTGCGTTTTTTACGCCGTTGATTGCGACACAAGCAACGGGTACGCCGGTCGGCATCTGCACGATGGCGTAGAGCGCATCCACTCCCTGTAATGCGCCGGAAGCGAGCGGCACCCCGATCACCGGTAAGGTGGTACTGCCGGCGATTACGCCGGGCAAATGAGCAGCCAAACCTGCCGCGGCGATGACGACGCCAAACCCTTCAGTTGACAATCCGGCGGCATGTTCGGTCACATAATCGGTACAGCGATGCGCAGAGGCGATTGTCATTTCATAAGGCACGCCGAAATCCTCCAGGATTTTTGCGGCGGAGACCATCAAAGCCAGATCGGAATCACTGCCCATGACCAGCCAAACTTTCTTTTCCGTATGAATAACCCCTTTCTTGTCGGACACGAACGATTTAACGGGTAAAACCCTTAAATTGTTCGGTTATTTGTTAAATCATGAACATTATATCATGCTATATCAGAAAAGTCAACGTAAAAGGCGAACATTACTGGCAAGACAAATACATTTTGTTTGCTCAAATCAAAACGGTGAAATAGCACTTGACAAACACGGTAAAAACAGAGACAATAATAAAAAGAAGTTGAAGAAAGCTCCGCTGAAAGGAATGATCATATGAAACGTAAAGTACTTGGGCGCTGTCCGGTATGCTACGAAGCTCTTTCCGTCACCCGGCTGCATTGCGAGCATTGCGGTACAACCATTGAGGGGGAATTTGATGTCTGTAAATTCTGCCAGTTAAGTCCGGAACTGAAAGAATTTGTGGAAGTCTTTATCCGTTCCAGGGGGAACATCAAAGAAGTCGAACGCGAATTGGGAATTTCCTATCCCACCGTACGCAATCGCCTGGATAGCGTGATTGAAGCGCTGGGTTATACAGTCGACCGGCCGGACAGCGAAGATCAGAAGGCTGCTCAGCGGCGGACCGTTCTGGAACAATTGGGTAAAGGCGAGATCGGCATGGAAGATGCCATGGAGAAAATCAAACAGATTTAGGTCAGCTTGACCCAGGCGGCAGACGCAGCAGACAGGAACAGGCGCTGTTGTCTGCTGTTTTTTAAAGGAGACGTGGTCGTGTGAAAAAACGCCTTTTTTTCTGCATCGTACTCTTCGGTTTTCTCTGCAACAGCGCGTTGACAGCCGGCGCCGCGGAGAACAAACTGCAAGCGAGAATCCAACCAATTCAGCTGGGTGACACCACATATCAACTGAAATATGTCCGGGCCGATTTAACGGATCCGAAGGTGAAGTTTGGCGGTGTCCTGGCGCAGGATCGGATTGCCGCGCTGGCGAACCTGGATGACATGGCGGCAGAATTGCTGCAAAGCGGAATCGCTTCTCTGGCGATGATCAACGGCGGCTATTACGGAGCCTACGAGAAATTACCGCTGCCCTATGGTGTGATACAGCTGCAGGGGGAATTTCTGCATCTCGGCAATATTGGTTCGGTCTTTGCGGTGGATTCGTCCGGCAAGAGCAGGGTGGAACGCTTGCATACCAAAATCAGCGGCTGCATCCAGCGAAGCGGTGCGGAGGATCAGAGCTGGTCTGCCCGGGGGATGAACCATCGCTATCAGACGGCGGGTGAAATCATCCTGTTTACACATGCCTTCGGCAACACGACCGGCAGTCATACCGGAATATCCGTCGTTGTGCGGCAGGGCATCGTCAGCGAGATCGTACGCGGTGAAGCGGCGATCGACCGGGACGGTTTTACCCTGTTGATCGATGACAGCGAGTACGCCGGGCGCTTCCAGCCGGGGGATCGGGTGACCTACCAAATAGAGACTTATGAGAACCAAATCAGCGACGGGGTCGCGGTTCCGGGCGGGCGCCTGGACTGGAGCGATATCGTTTTTGCCCTGGGAGCCGGACCGACGCTGGTGAAAAACGGCGCAATTGCCTGTGATCCTGCGGCGGAAGGTTTTACAGAACAGCATTTATTCACAGGCAAAGAGCAGCGCAGTTTTCTCGCGATGACCAAGGCGGGTGAGCTGGTTTTTGGCACAGTGGCTGCCTGTTCCATCAGGGATTTAGCCCTGGCGGTCCAGGCACTCGGCGCCGAGAATGCCATCAATTTGGATGGCGGCGATTCGTCGGCTTTCTTGGTGGACGGTGTATTCTATACCCAGGCGACGCGTCCGCTGAGCAATGCTGTCTATCTTGGCTTGCAGGATATACCGGCAGATGCTTGGGCAGAGGCGGAAATTACGGCGGCGGAAGCCAATGATTTGGTTCCGCTCATCCTGCAGCGGCGCTATACGGAACCGATTAGCAGGGAAGAAGCCTGTCAGCTGGCGGTCTTGCTCTATCAACGCCTGGCGGGACAGGCGGATTTGACTTTACCTGACGCAGAATCCTATCTCGAACAGGCTCGCCGTCTGGCTCTCTTGTCTGACCTGAACTGGACCCCGGCAGAAGCAGCCACGAACTGCCAGCGTCAGCAGCTGATGCAGCTGTTTGACGCGGTTTGGCAGCACTTTTCCGGCCCGCTCAAGCATCCTGCCGCTCTGATCAGCGTTGATCAACGCGAGGTGGCGGCAGAAGCACGCGCAGCCGTCGAACGCCTGGTTGCCGGCGGCATCGTGCGGGGAACCGATTTTGCACATCTTGCGCCCCGTGCGCCGGCGACACGTGAAATGGCGGTTCTGATCAGTCACCGAATCTTTGCCTCCTGCAAAACAATCAATTAAGTAAAAAAAGAACCGCTGTGAAATTGAATTTTCGCAGCGGTCTTTTTGACTTTTTAGCGGACTTGTTCGATTGTTTTCGTCACCGTATGGCTGATTGGCTTCCATTCCACTTTCTGGAACAGAGCGACCAGCGAAATTGGAATATAGGAGGCAATAAAAATAGGGAAACTAAAGCTGTAGAGGATTTTTTTCCACCAGACGCAGTTGATTCTTTTCCATTCCGCCATGGTTGTCAGCGCACCCATCAGGAATAAAACCGCGTAAAAGTTGAATAAAGCGCCGGCCAGTGCCATGGCTGCCGTCGGCACAATAATGGAAAAAAGGTGTGTGCTCAAATTACCATAGAGACCGAAAACCAAAAAGCCGAGGTCGACCACCAAACTGAACAAAGTGAGAAACATCGAAGGCAGGATGGTCATCAGCATATCATAACTGGAGAGTAAATGTTGATTGCCCTGAAAAAGAGCTTTGCCTAATTTTGCACCGTAATTTTGAAACACCTGATAGAAGCCTTTGGCCCAGCGCAACCGCTGCAGCCAGGACTGCTGGAAGGTATAAGGCTGCTCATCATAAAAAACAGCGGTGGGACAATAACCGATTTTTTCACCGTGCAGGATGCAGTCGATGGAAAATTCGATATCTTCGGTCAGCAGATGGTATTTCCAGCCTTTATTCTGCTCGATGATACTCTTCTTCAATAAAAAACCGGTACCGGAAACCGCACAGCTGGTGTTCAGCAAAGTGCGGGAATAGTTCAAAAAACGCGCTTCCCGCAGAAACCAAAGGGAGGAACCTGCCGAAATCCAGTTGGTATCATAATTTTTGGAATTGCGATAGCTGGTTATGACATTATGCTTGCCCTGATCGAACAACCGATTCATTTCGCTGATATAATTGGCATCCAGCAGATTATCGGCATCAAAAATAAAAAAACCTTCATATTGGTCGAACAGGTTATCTTGCTGTAATTGCTTGAAAAAATAATCCAGCGCATATCCTTTGCCAACTTGCTGATAATCAAAACGTTCGTAAACGATTGCTCCGGCTGCCCGGGCGGCGGCTGCAGTTTGATCTGTACAGTTATCGGCGACCACAAAAACATCAAGCAAACCGGCAGGATAATTCTGCTGTTTGATGCTGGCAATCAGATGACCGATCACTTTTTCTTCATTGCGTGCGGCAGAGATCACGGCGTAGCGGTGAAGACGCGGCTGGCAAGTTTCCTTCTGACGCCGGCTGCCGGGAAACAAGGAAACCATAACATAGACGAGTTGGTAAAAATACAACACAGCGAAAATCAACCAAATCAGCTGATTAAAGCGTTCAAATTGTAATAGCACTGTCTGCCTCCTTAGAATCGTTCTTAATCACCAGGCTGCGATTTGTTTCTTGTTATTATAGCCGCAAACGGAGGCAGTTGCAACTGTTTTGCTGAATTTTCAGGGAAATATAATTAAATTAGTAAAATATGCCAAAATAAGTCAAAACATTTAAGAAAATACGAAAAATCAATGAACGTCTTTCTAGGGCAGGGCAGCCGCCGGGCGGCTGGGCAAGCTCACTCAGAAAAATAATCACGTTTTTAGAAAGAGAATGCGGTAAGAAAATGGTCATTGCTGCCTGCTGTGCAAAGCAGGATTCCCTGCAAAAAAGCTGCCGGAACAATCAAACCGGTGGTTGCTCCGGCAGAGAAAGATGATCTTGCTGGCTGATCCTTCCCGAACGTTCCGGTTCTAAAGCAGCGCCAGCAGCTCTTCGGCATCCGGTATATCCGCTAAAGATTCCGCGTATTTCACAAAGAGGACCTGTCTGTTCCGATCTAAAATCAGCGCCGCCTGCAGCTGATTCTCTTCGCCTTCATATTTGCCATGCTGAAAACCTCTTGATTTGGCTTTCGCGAGGCGCGATAATGTTTTCAGACTGACCGCTTTTTTTAAATCCTCCGCGACATTGAGATCATAGAGATGATAGATGGTTTGTTCCGGATCCAGAATGATCGGAAAAGGCAGGCTGTCTTCATTCAGTTCCGCTTGCATCGTCTCCGGCGCGCTCTGCAGAGCAATCAACACCTGGACCCCTTTGGCAGCGAATTTAGGATAGGCTTCCGCCATTTCTGCGATGTCGAGCTGACAGAGAGAACAACCATAGTAACGGGAAAAGATCAGTATGGTTTTGGGCGCTTTGGCAACCCATTCGGAGAATTTCTGGTTTTCCAGCCAGGGGGTGCGGAAGGTAAAATCAGGAGCAATTTGACCTTGGACTAATTTTGACATCAGAGTCACCCTTTCATTTTAATTTTCCGGTATCTCAGAGGATTGGCCTCAATGAGTCTCATATTCCAGTATAATTGCCGGTCCCGAACTCGTACCGATACGATTGGCTCCTGCTTTTATCATGGCAAGCGCGGCAGCGGCGCTGCGGATTCCGCCGGAGGCTTTGACACCCATCGTTCTGCCAACGGTTTTGCGCATCAGCTCTACATGGTACTCGGTCGCGCCGCCGCTGGAGAACCCGGTGGAAGTTTTGACAAACGCTGCGCCGGCTCTTTGCGCCGAAAGACAGGCAGTAACGATTTCTTCGTCAGTCAGCAGGCAGGTTTCTAAAATTACTTTCACAAGCGCTTCTTTACCGGCAGCCCGGCAGACTGCCCTCAGATCGGATTCCACGCTTTGCCAGTCGCCGCTTTTCGCGGCGCCAATCGCCAACACCATATCCAATTCAGCGGCGCCATTGGCAATCGCCCGGTGTGCTTCTTCTGCCTTATCCTCACTGCAGACGGCGCCTAAGGGAAATCCGATCACAGTACAGACCTTAACCGGACTGCCGGTCAGCAGTCCGGCAGCGAAACTGACATAAACAGGGTTAATACAGACCGAGGCTAAGCTGTATTGTCTGGCTTCCCGACACAGCTTCTCAATCTGCGCAGCGGTAGCATCCGCTTTCAGCAGAGTATGATCAATCATGGCCGCTAGGTTCACTTTCTGAATCCTCCTTACACTGAGTAAATCATAACTGTAGTGTAACATAAAAGCGAATAAAAGAGAATAGCATCTTTTCCGCGGAGGATAGGAAGGAAACAAGTTCATAAATGCGAATATTAGGGAGGAGTAAAAATAAAGGAGATGATTGGATGCGGCAACGCATCGTGACTCGCCGTATGGAGCAAATTGATGATTTTCATGGCACACCGGTGGCGGACCCCGACCGTTGGCTGGAGGATGATTTTGATCCTGAAGTCAGGGCATGGACAGCCGCTCAAAATGCGGAGACGAATGCTTATTTACAGCAATATGCCATTCACCGGCAATTGCAGGAACGCCTGACTTCTCTTTACCGATATCCGAAACAAAGTCTGCCTCTGAAAAAGGCCGGAAAATACTACTCTAGCCGCAACAGCGGCTTGCAGAATCAGTCTGTGATCTATCAGCATGAGAATTTAAATGATCTTGGCCGGATTGTCCTCGATCCCAATCTGCTGAGTGAGGACGGGACAGTGGAAGCAGCTCATTTTGAGGTCAGCCCGAGGGGGAATTTTTGCGCCTACGGCCTCTCGCAAAGCGGCAGTGACTGGCAGCGGATTCTGGTGAAAGATCTGCGGCAGGATCTCGTCTGCAGCGATGAAATCAACTGGGTTAAATTTACTCAAATTGCCTGGCTGCCTGACGAGACCGGTTTTTTTTACACACGTTTTCCGGATCCCGCGACGGTAGCCGCGGAAAATATCAGTCGTGATGCAAAAATTTATTTGCATCGCCTGGCGGAGGCTCAGGCGGACGATACGCTGGTCTATGAAAATAAAGAACACCCGGACTGGGGGTTCAGCTTGTCGGTCAGTGATAACGGCAAATGGCAGCTGCTGCTGATCCGGATTGGAACCGATCCGCGCAGTTTGATCTGGTTTCGTCCCCTTGACAGTCAGGCAGAATTCATTCCGCTGGTCAATGAGTTTCAGGCGTCCTTCGATCTGGCCGGCTGGCTGGATAATCGTCTTTTTCTGCGCACCAATCAGAATGCTCCCATGGGATGCTTGCTGGCGGTTGATCTGACCCTGACGGCAAAACCGAACTGGCAGACCGTTTTGCCCGAAAAATCGGATCTGTTGGACGAGGTCCGGCTGGTACATCATCAAATCATCTGCACCTATCTCAAGGATGCTGCGCATGTGCTGGAGCGGTATGATGCGGAGGGGAATTTCCTGCGGCAAATACCTCTGCCCGCTTTGGGAACCGTGCGGGGTTTGAGCGGAGGGGCGGAGGATGAGGAGTGTTTTATCCTGTTCAACAGTTTCCTGTATCCCGATACCATTCTGCGCTATGATTGCAAGACAGAAGAAACCGATATTTGGTTTTGTCCGCGGCTCGATTTCCCTTTTGATCAATTTGAAACCATTCGGGTGTTTTATCCATCCAAAGACGGTACGCAGATTCCGATGTTTATCACCCGCAGCAAAGCCATCAAGCTGGACGGCCATAATCCCACGCTGCTCTACGGCTATGGCGGTTTCAGCATCAACCGCACCCCGAATTTTTCTCCGCAGGTCCTGGCCTGGCTGCAGGCCGGAGGTGTTCACGCAGAACCTTGCCTGCGCGGCGGTGCGGAGTATGGCGAAGCCTGGCATCTGGCCGGGACATTGGCCAATAAACAGAATGTTTTTGACGACTATATCGCTGCGGCCGAATGGCTGATAGCGCAGAATTATACCTGCCGGCGGCGGCTTGGCATAATGGGGCGTTCGAATGGCGGTCTCCTGACCGGGGCTTGCCTGACGCAGCGGCCCGATTTGTACGGCGCTGTGATCGTCTGGGTGCCTGTCCTGGACATGCTGCGCTATCATCGCTTTACGGTCGGTCGTTATTGGACCGGTGAATATGGCAATGCCGAGCAAAATCCGGAACACTTCCAATTTATGTATGCCTATTCCCCGCTGCATAACGTCAAAATGAACCGGGTTTATCCGCCGACTCTGATCATGACGGCCGATATGGATGATCGGGTGGTTCCCTGCCAGGCGCGTAAATTTACGGCGACCTTGCAGGCTGCCGATGCCGGCAGCAACCCCATATTGCTGCGCGTGGAAAAAAGCGCGGGACACGGTCATGGCAAGCCGATTTCCAAACTGATTGAGGAACAGACGGATTTGTATGCGTTTTTAATGATTCAGCTGATGGATCAAAGAGAGAAAGTATAAACAGGGAACCGAGGAGGAAGCGAATTGGAAGAAAAAGTATTGAAACCGGCAGGGATCAATATGCTGCAAATATTGGTCATTCTGGTCATCACGATTCTGGCTATATATACTTTCGTTATTGTCATGACAGACGGTGCGGAAACCAAACAGATCTTTATGTCGACCGAAGGGGTAGCCGACATGGAAAAGCTGTCCGAGGCAGAGCTTATCCTGGAATATAAAACCGACGATTTTTATGCCTATTTTACGAAAAACCAAAGTGATGTGTCGGTCTATGCCATGGTACCGAAATTGATTTTCTGGGTGTATCATTATCCTTCCAGCAAAAATCCGCAGGGGCTGACTGCCAGAAACGGCACACTCTACTATTATGGCACAGTGGAGCAAAAGAACGGCGCCGGTGTTACGCTGCAGACACCCGAAGGCAGGCAGCTGACGGCGGTCAAGCAAGTCACAACCGCCGCCGGAGTAAACAATATTGTCTCCTTTATTTTTGCCATCGAAAACTATGCGGGGCAAATCGGCGATTATCAGCTGCTGGTTTTCGATGCGGAGGGGAGCTGCCTGACCGTACAGGAAGAGAGCTTAAATCAGGCGAAATTTCAGTTGACGCAGAGTATTGCCGGTGTGACGGATATTGCCAAACAGCGTTATTTTGCGGCGTCGGGTGAAAATGCCGACAAATGGCCGGAAGTGCTGGCTGCCTTTACCGCCGCGATCACAAATTTAAAACAAACTGAGATTGTCAGGCTGGACGAAAGCAAAGCAAAAACAACAACCCAAACAGCCACTGCCGAACTGAATCTGGGCCGCCATCTTACCATTTACACGGCAAAACAATATCAGATTTGGGAACATACGATCAGCTGGAAAATTATGCTGGACGGCAGTTATGCCGGTACGGTGATTTATCAGGAGAATGATTACCGTGATGTCGGCACCTACACAAACCAGAGCAAAGGTGAAATCGTGCGGTATTACAGCAGCGCTGATCTGCAGGCGGTAACGGCTCTCTTTCGCATGTTTACCGAATAAAACAACGCCGCTTGCGCGGCGGCGATTGTCCGGATCTGTTTTGAGCGCGAAAGAGGGGGAAAATAAAAATCAAGCCGCAGCGGAAGAACGGCAGGGAGAATTCAGGTCTGAGTGGAAGTACGTGTGGTTCAATGATCGGATAATTTTTTAAGGAGGCAAAATGCATGGCTTATACAACGGAACAGCATCGGGTGGCCAATCACGAAGGTCAATGGCAGGATAAAATACTGCCGGTGAGACAACAGGCTGAAGTGATCAATCGCTGGCTGAAACTGCGCCTGGACACGGTTTTACCCGCAATCATGCGGCGGGAGCATTTTGATCTGTGGATCGTCGCCTGTCGTGAGTATAACGAAGACCCAACTTTTTTATCCTTAATTCCCGAACCCGGCATGAGTGCCAGACGAATGACGATTCTGATTTTTCAGCTCATGCCGGATCAGACCGTAGAGCGGTTTGTCCTGGCAAAAACGGCAATCGGCGGAGATCTCTATCAACCGGTCTGGAATCAAACCCTGGGCGACCAATGGGCCAACCTGCGGGCGCTGGTGGAAGAGCGGCAGCCACGGCGAATCGGTATCAATGTGGGTCACACCTTTGCTTTCGGCGACGGTCTTTCTCATGCGCTCTATGAAGAGATGATGACCGCTTTGGGTGAAAAGTACGCGGCAAGGTGCTTTGGCGCGGAACGTTTGGCGGTAGGTTGGCTGGAAACCCGTACCGAAGCGGAAATTATCGCTTATGAAGGGATCATGCAAATCGCGCACGGTGTCATTGCGGAGGCATTCTCCAGCCGGATTGTGCATCCCGGTATCACGACAGCAGCCGATCTGCTCTGGTGGATACGGCAGCGCTTCGTTGATCTGGGTTTGAAACCCTGGTTTCAGCCGGATGTGAATATTCAGCGCAGAGGCAGTCCTTCGCTGCCGGCAGACAGTATTATCTTACCCGGGGATTTACTGCACTGTGATGTTGGTTTTGCCTATCTGCGTTTACATACCGATACGCAGCAGAACGCCTATGTGCTGCATCGGCAGGAAACGGATGCGCCGCAAGGCTTAAAGGATGCCCTGCAAGCCGGTAACCGCTTGCAGGATATTGTCCGGGCTGAGATGCAGGTTGGCCGTACGGGGAATCAGGTTTTGCGGTTGAGCCGGGAGAAGGCGATGGCGGAAGGATTATTGCCTTGTGTCTACAATCACCCCATCGGTTATCACGGACATGCCGCCGGGCCGACCATCGGTCTTTATGATCAGCAGGATGGAGTTCCCGGCCGGGGGGACTATGAATTATTCGATTCTACCTGTTATGCCCTGGAATTGAATGTCCGCTTCCCTGTGGCGGAATGGGACAATCAGGAAGTAACCATGGCATTGGAGCAGACGATTTTGCTGAAAGACGGCAAGACATGGTTCCTGGATGGTCGACAGGAAACTCTGCATTTGATTCGATAGAGGGACAAAAATGAGCAAAAAGACAAAAGTAATTCTGGTGTGGCTTCTCGTTGCGGCTATGGTAGTACCAACGATGATTTCTGTCGTTGCATCCTTGCTGCGCTAATCGAAGGAAGGAGTGTCTCAATTGAATAAACCGTTTACAATCAATGATTTAATCAGCATCAAAGGCGTCGGCGCAGCTCAGGTTTCTCCCGATGGCGAGAAAATAGTCTATGTTGTCAGTGAAACACTGGAAAAAGAAAATGGCTATCGTTCCTGCCTCTGGTTAAGAGAAGGCGAGCGGCAGCGTCAATTGACCAACGCTCAAATTCCTGCCGTCAAAGACGGCAATCCCAAATGGTCACCGGATGGCAGTATGATTGCTTTTACCACCAACCGGGAAAAAAATAATCAGATCTGGCTGATTCCGGTCAGCGGCGGCGAAGCAAGAAGCCTGACCAACCTATTTAAAGGGACAGGCGCTTATAACTGGTCGGCGGATGGCAGTAAGATTTATTTTACAGCCAAAGAAGAAACAACGGCGGAGAGCAAACCCCGGGAAGGCGCGTCTTTTGAGCATGTTACCCGTTTGAATTATAAAATGAACGGCGTCGGTTTTTATGACGGTTATTGGAATCAGTTGTGGTCCATTGAAGTCAACAGCGGCAAGTTGGAGCGTCTGACCAGCGGCGCTTACCATTGCGGCGAGCCGATTCCTTCCCCCGACGGGAAATGGCTGGCCTTTGTTTCCAACCGAACCGGCGACGAGCAGAATTCGGTTTCCGATTTATGGCTGCTCTCGCTCGCCGACGGCAGTCTGACCAATCTGACCCGGCAAAAAGTCTCGCTCTCCGGCGCCTCCTGGCTGAAAGACAGCAGCGGCCTGGTTTATGGCGGTCATCACAAAGGATTGATCAACGGCGCCGTCGCAGAGATTTGGCAGGTCAATCTGCAGGGTGAACACAATCTGCTATCCCGCGGCTTTGACTTTTTGATCGGTACGGCTGCCGGATCGGATGTGCGCTTTGACAGCGGCTCTGCCGGGCCAACGGTCGCCGCCTGCGGCAAATATGTTTTCTTTACCGCCACCGAAGGCGGCAATGCTTATCTCTATCGCCTGGTCTTGGCCAGCGGGGAAATTTCCCGCCTGTGGGGGGAGGGAATGATGACTGTTTTTAGTTTCCATGAAGCCAAAGGGGTGATCGTCGCCAATATCAGCACACCGGAAGCGACGGCTGACTTATGGCTGGCGGATTTGAAAAAAGAAAGCCGCTTCCATCAGATCACCGCAGTCAACGAGAAACTGTTTGCGGAGCGCTGGGTGGCGAAAGCAGAGAATATTCACTTCAGCCATCCCGACGGAACAGATTTGGAAGGCTGGCTGCTGAAGCCTTACGGCTACGAGGAGGGTCAGCAGTATCCTTTGGTGATGGAGATTCACGGCGGACCGAACGCGGCATACGGCAATGCCTTCTTCCATGAATTCCAAGTCCTGGCCGGGCTGGGTTATGGCGTCTTTTACGGCAACCCGCGCGGGTCGGTCGGCTATGGAGAAGCCTTTGCAACGGCCATTATCGGTGACTGGTGCGGCATCGATGCCGATGATCTGTTGTTTATGGCGGAACAGGTTCGTGCTTTGCCTTGGGTCAATGCGGCGAAAATGGGGGTGACCGGCGGCAGTCAGGGTGGTTATTTCACCAACTGGCTGGTCGGACATACCGACCTTTTTGCCGCCGCGGTCACACAGCGCGGCATGTCCAATTTGCTGAGTAAATACGGCACGGCCGACAACGGCTGGTCGCACGATAAACGCGGGATGGGCGGAGCCGATATTTGGGACAGCGAAGACCTTTTGATGGAACGCTCTCCCATTCGCTATGCGCCGAAAGTATCGACGCCGCTCCTGTTCCTGCACAGCGATCAGGATTATCGCTGTCCGCTGGAACAAGCGGAGCAATTCTATGTTGCTCTGAAACGTTTGGGCAAGACAACGGAAATGGTGATCTTCCACGGTGAAAACCACGAATTATCCCGCAGCGGCAAACCTGCCAACCGCTTAACTCGTTTGGATTTTATGATGGGGTGGTTCAAGCGCTTCCTCAGCGAATAAAAAAACAAGCAGGGATGTCTCACTGGCAGAGATATCCCTGCTTGCTCATAGCAGGAGGTAAAAGGGATGTGGCAAATCAGACCGGCCCAAGCGGCGGATCTACTTGCTTTGGGTCAAATCCATTTCCAGGCGTGGACAGAAACTTACACCGGCCTGATCGATCAGGCTTACCTCGATCGCCGCAGTGAGGCGAAAAGCATCGCTGCCGCAAAGCGTCAGGGAATTGAAAATGTCCTGATTGCCGAATGGCAGGGCAACCCGGTTGGCTTTGTCCGCTACGGCAAGACGCGTGATACAGATTTACCGGAAGGTTACGGTGAGGTCGGCGGGCTCTATCTGCTGCGCTCTGCGCAGAGAAAGGGTTTGGGAAAGGCGCTGATGCAGGCTGCGCTGCAAGCGCTGCAGGAAATGGGTTTTCACTCCGTGATGCTTTGGGTTTTGGACAGCAATCAAACCGCGATTCATTTCTATGAAAAAGCTGGCTTCCGGCCGGATGGCAGCACGAAAGAAGCTGTGATCGGAACTCCCGTGCGGGAAATCCGCTACCGCATCAACCTTGACGGCAAATAGATGATCAAAACCTCTCCCGTTTGCTGTCTGCAGACGCAGACAGCAAACGGGAGAGGTTTTCTAATTGTAGCGGAAGAAAAAACCTTCATTTTACTTGCTCTTTTTTCGATTTTGCTGCCATTTTTGCAGCAGGCGATTGAACCGCAGCAGGATCAGTTCGGCGATGCTCAACCCTCCCGCAATGGAAAAGGTGACGGCTGCCACCGATATGATGCCCAGCAGGGAGGAACTATAATCGCCGTCGATCATGGCGCGCAAAGCGCTGTAAGCGGTTGCCCCCGGGACCAGAACAATAATGCCGGGAATTGTCATCGAAGTGACCGGAACTTGCAGACGGGGCGCCAGCAGATAGGCGACGGCGGCAATCAAAAATGCCGCCAGGAAGGTACCGAAGAAAGAGTCGGCCAGCCAGACCTGGGCAGTCACCCAGGCAAGCGAACCGCTGAAGGCCGCGATGATGGTTGGCCGCCGCGGGACATCAAAGAGATAAGCATAACAAATCACTGCGCTGAAAGAAAAAAGAAAGTCGTAAATCATAGCGGCAACCTCCGCGAGAACAGCGTAAAGACGGTATAGACACCGGCTGCGATGGTAATCAAGGTGATCACAGCCTCAGTCAAACGTGTCGTGCCGGATAAGAGATCGCCGTTCGTCAATTCCCGGACACTGACGGTAAGCGGCACGCCGGGCAGCAGAAAAATCAAAGACGCCAGTAAAACACGGTCCATGTCGCCGCCGGTTAAGCTTGGGTAGAGGAAAGTCAGGACGGTCAGACAAAAACTGGTGCAGTAAGTCGAGATAAAATCCGGCAGCCGCCAGAAAGCAAAGAGATCTGTCAGGTAACTGGCCAAAAAACCATTGATCGTGGCGTAACATAAAGGGAAGGGACCGCGCAGCTGAAATAAAACCGAAAACGAGAGCGTGCCGAAGGCGGAAGCCAGCGCTTTGCGCAAAGGAGAGCGATGGGTCGGAGCGGTGGCCAGCTTTTGCAAGCTTGCTTCGGCTTCGTCAAAAGTGATTTCAGCACTGCAAAAGCGACGGGAGATCGAATTGATTTCGATAATGATGCCAAGACCGGTCCGACGGCTGTGTATGCGGCGGACATAGGTATAGACCTGATTGTGCACGGTAAAGCTGGCCTGGATACCGGATAAAACAGCCAGCGTATCCGCGCGTTCCGCTCCCAGAGCATAAGCCATCCGTTCCATCGTTTGTTCCACCCGGAAAATTTCAGCGCCGTTGACTAATAATAATTCTCCGGCCAGCATGGGCAATTGAAAACGGGAGGACCACTGATCCATGGCAAACCACCTTTCCGACCGACGGTCAATTTGTATAGTCTGTTTGGATTGTCACTCATTTTCAGCTTTCTGTCAAGTGCCTGATTGACAGATAAAAACCGGGACGCCTCGCCGCTGTGTTTCGCTGTTGAGCTGCAGGCTGAGCTTAAATTTACATTGATTTGACGGGAAATCTGTTGCATAAAGCCAAATATATGGTATGATAGAAGTTAACAAAACAATCCGGGAAGGCGGTGAGGCCAAAGTTTTCCACAAAAAACTTTGGCATGGGATGGATATCATAAGTCTGATTATACTTGCCGTTGTTGGTAATCAGCTGAGGCAGAAAAGCAAACAGAATCGCAGCATGAACCAGTCGCGCGAGTTTAATTCCTCCGGCAACAATGATGATTTGGAACGCAAAGCCATGAGACAACATCAACGCCGCGAGGTTCGCACTCCCCGCGATACACCTGCCACAGAACCGATTGAAGTGATGTCCGAAAGCACAATCTACGCCTGCCTGCAGCTAGTCAACGAATATGCCGGTTTAAGCAGTGCGCAGCGCAGCGAATTGGAGCATCGCATGAACGATGTGGTGAAGGCTCAATTTTACCATATGTATAACTGCTTATGGCAGATGACGGATATTCAGCAACTGGAATATCTGACCCAGCAAAGCCATAACGGTCTCTATAGCCAAATCGGCAATTTCGCTTTACGTTATTACGGCAGGCAATGAGTCTGCGGCTTTAATTTTTTCAAGGAGTGTAGCCATGCCAATCAGCATCAGGACTCAATTAGAAAATCTCTCGCTTTGGGTCGTGTCTCACCCGATCGGATCGAAATTGGTTCGTTGCCTTTATTCTTTACCGGTCAGCAGACACTTTATCCCCCTCTTTTGTCTTGCTTTTCAAGTCAATCAACAGGAAACGGAGCAGCCGCCTGGCAGTTACGGTTCCATTCGTGCATTCTTCCTGCGCCGCTTACGCAAAGGTGCCAGAGAAATTTGTCTTAATCAGACAGCCGTTGTCAGCCCGGCGGACGGTTCGGTGATTGCCATGGGCAAGATCCGGCAAAGCAGCCTGCTGCAGGTAAAAGGCAAGCGCTACTCTCTGCAAAGGCTGTTGGTTTCCAGGCGACACAGCCAACGCTTTCTCAACGGACAATATCTGACCATTTACATGTCGCCCGGAAAATATCATCACGTTCACGCTCCGTTTGACTGCGA